>JBOHCW010000620.1:0-2929 GCA_050725375.1 Actinocrinis sp.
GCGCCAGGTCGCCGAGGAGCTGCTGCGCCGCGCCGGGGTCGCCCGCGACGAGCTGGGCCGGCCGGACGCGGCCGACATCCTGGAGGCCCAGGCGCTGATGGCCGAGGACCCGTCGCTGCTGGACGGCATCGGCGACCGCACCCGGGCCGGCCTGACCGCCGAACGGGCGATATTCGAGACCTTCGGCGAGTACCGCGCGATGCTCGCGCAGGCCGGCGGTTATCTCGCCGAGCGGGTCAGCGATCTGGACGACCTGGCGGCCCGCGCGGTCGCGGTCGCCTCGGGGGTGCCGATGCCGGGCGTGCCGAATCCGGCCGAGCCGTTCGTGCTGGTCGCGCCGGACCTCGCGCCGGCCGACACCGCGCTGCTCGACCTGGCGAAGGTCAGGGCCCTGGTCACCGAGCAGGGCGGACCCACCAGCCACACCGCGATCCTGGCCCGCGCGCGCGGCATCCCGGCCGTCGTCGGCGTTATCGGAGCGCTGCGCCTTACCGACGGCACGCCGGTACTCGTCGACGCCGCAGCTGGCCGCGTTACACCACACCCGTCCCCTGAACTTCTCGCCGCCGCAGACGAGCGCGCGCGATCTAGGGCACAGGCCGCGCAGGTAACCGGTCCCGGCCGCACAGCCGACGGGGTGCTTATCAGCCTGCTGGCGAATGTAGGCGGACCGGACGACGTCACCGAAGCGCTCGCGGCCGGAGCCGAGGGCGTCGGGCTGTTCCGCACCGAGTTTCTATACCTCGGCTCTGCGACGCCGCCCTCGCTGGAGACGCAGGTCGCGGCGTACAAGGCGGTGCTCGACGGGTTCGCCGGACGACGCGTGGTCGCGCGCACGCTCGACGCCGGCGCCGACAAGCCGCTGCCGTTCCTGCCGCTGGGCGCCGAGCCGAACCCGGCGCTCGGCGTACGCGGGCTGCGGGCCTTCCGCGGCGCGCATCAGGACCTGCTGGACACGCAGCTGGCCGCGCTCGCGCAGGCCGCCGAGGGCTCGTCGGCCGAGTTGTGGGTGATGGCGCCGATGATCGCGGACGAGGACGACGCGGCCTGGTTCGCCGAACGCGCGCGGGCGCACGGCCTGTCCACGGTCGGCGCGATGATCGAGGTGCCCTCGGCCGCGCTGCGGGCCGATCCGCTGTTCGAGCGGGTCGACTTCGTGTCGCTGGGCACGAACGACCTCACGCAGTACGCACTGGCCGCCGACCGGATGCTCGGCGCGCTCGGCGCGCTGCAGGACCCGTGGCACCCGGCGGTGCTGCGGTTGATCGAGCTGACCGGCACGGCCGGGGCCGCCTGCGGAAAGCCGGTCGGCGTGTGCGGCGAGGCGGCGGCCGACCCGCGGCTCGCGCCGGTGCTGGTCGGGCTCGGCGTCACCTCGCTCTCGATGGCGCCATCCGCGATCGCCGAGGTCCGCGCGGCGCTCGCGCAGGTCACGCTCGACGAGTGCCGCGAGCTGGCTCGCGTCGCACTGCGCTGAGTCAGAGGGAGCTGAGCCGGGGGGAGCTGAGCCGGAGAGCGCGGGCCGGAGAACAGATCGTCCCGCACCCCCGAAGGAGTGCGGGACGATCCGTGTTCTGCCGGGTGCCTTGGGGGACTTAGAAGTCCATGTCCCCGCCGGGCATGCCGCCGCCGGCCGGGGCCGAGGACTTCTCCGGCTTGTCGGCGATGACGGCCTCGGTGGTCAGGAACAGCGCCGCGATGGACGCGGCGTTCTGCAGCGCCGAGCGCGTCACCTTGGCCGGGTCGATGATGCCGGCCTTGATCAGGTCGACGTACTCGCCGGTCGCGGCGTCCAGGCCGAAGCCCGGCTCCAGGTTGCGCACCTTCTCGACCACGACGCCGCCTTCGAGGCCGGCGTTGATCGCGATCTGCTTGAGCGGGGCCTCGACGGCGATGCGCACGATGTTCGCGCCGACCGCCTCGTCACCGGCCAGGTCCAGCTTCTCGAACGCCTTGGTGGCGGCCTGCAGCAGCGCCACGCCGCCGCCGGCGACGATGCCCTCCTCGACCGCGGCCTTGGCGTTGCGCACCGCGTCCTCGATGCGGTGCTTGCGCTCCTTGAGCTCGACCTCGGTCGCCGCGCCGGCCTTGATGACCGCCACGCCGCCGGCCAGCTTGGCCAGCCGCTCCTGCAGCTTCTCGCGGTCGTAGTCCGAGTCGGACTTCTCGATCTCGCCGCGGATCTGCGCCTTGCGGCCCTCGATCGCGTCCGCGTCGCCGGCGCCGTCCACGATGGTGGTCTCGTCCTTGGTGACGACCACCTTGCGGGCGCGGCCGAGCAGGTCGAGGCCGATCGAGTCGAGCTTGAGGCCGACCTCCTCGGTCACGACCTGGCCGCCGGCCAGGATCGCGATGTCGCCGAGCATGGCCTTGCGCCGGTCGCCGAAGCCCGGGGCCTTGACCGCGACGGACTTGAAGGTGCCGCGGATCTTGTTGACCACCAGGGTGGCCAGGGCCTCGCCCTCGACGTCCTCGGCGATGATCAGCAGCGGCTTGCCCGACTGCATGACCTTCTCCAGGATCGGCAGCAGGTCCTTGACGTTGCCGATCTTCGAGTTGGCGATCAGGATGTACGGGTCCTCAAGGACCGCCTCCTGCCGCTCCGGGTCGGTGGCGAAGTAGAAGTTGATGTAACCCTTGTCGAAGCGCATGCCTTCGGTGAGCTCGAGCTCGAGGCCGAAGGTGTTGCTCTCCTCGACGGTGATCACACCCTCCTTGCCGGCCTTGTCCATCGCCTCGGCGATCAGCTCGCCGATGGCGCTGTCGGCCGCGGAGATGGAGGCCGTCGAGGCGATCTGCTCGCGGGTCTCGACGTCCTTGGCCAGCGCGGACAGCTCCTCGCTGATCCGCTCGACGGCCGCCTCGATGCCGCGCTTGAGCGCGATCGGGTTGGCGCCGGCCGCGACGTTGCGCAGGCCCTCGCGCACCA
>JBOHCW010000621.1:0-8911 GCA_050725375.1 Actinocrinis sp.
CGCCGGGGTGGGTACGGACCCCGGCGAACCCGGCCCGGCAGGGAAGTGGACCGAGTGCGGGCGCACGGCCCGCGCGTTAACGCGTGTTGAGTTGAGTCGAGTGGCGCGGCGGTCTCAGCCGTGCGCCTGCTGCAGCTGCTTCTCGAATTCGCCGCGGATCGCGTCGCCGCCGCTGGAACGCCACTGCGTGACCACCTCGTCCCAGGACGAGACCGGCTTGCGCCCGGACATGATGTCGTTCTGCGCGCCGCTGATCAGCGTGCCGAGGATCGGCGCCTTCTGCGTGTTGGTCTCGGAGAACAGCCCGACCGTCGGGTCGACCACCGAGGTGGCGATGATCGACTTCTGATAGTCGTAGTCCTTGGTCGTCGCGGCGCCGTCGCCCGGGACGAACAGCGTGTCCGGCGAGTCGACGATGTACCGCACCGACAGAGCGGTCTCGCTCACCCCGGTCTGGGTCTGCGCCGGGCTGCCCGCCGTCATCGCGTAGTCCCGCCCGGCCAGGCCGAACTTGCGGAACAGGTACTCCTCGGTGCCGAACGGCGCGGCCAGCCAGTCGCAGATGGTCAGCAGATACTTGACGCGGTCCGGCGAGGCCTTCTTGAACGCGGTGAAGTTGTTGAACGGCGCGGACTGGTACGTGCCGGCCCAGCCGCCGCCGTCGTACTTCGGCGGACGCATCCCGCCGATGTCGAACGAGGGTCCGGCGATGTTCTGCTGGAAGTACTGCGGCCAGGCGGTGTACCGGTCCGGGTGCAGAACGGCCGTGCCGGAGTTGAACCACTGCTTGACCGGCGGGCTCGAGGTGAAGCCGTCCGGGTTCGTGTAACCGGCCGCGACCATCTTCGCCGCGGCGCTCAGGGCCTCCTTCATCTCGGGGACCTCGAACGCGTGCGTGAGCTTGCCGCTCTCGTAGCGCCAGTTGTTCGGTACGCCGAGCATCTGCTGGACGAAGTACAGCGCGTCCCCGCCGCCGGTCAGCGCCCACCGGTTGTGCTTGGCGTCGGACATCTGCTTGCACACCTGGACGAACTCGTTGTAGTCCGCCGGGTCGGGGTTCACGCCGGCCTGCTTGAACAGGTCGTCGCGCCGGAACATCAGCGTCCCGGCCACGCCGCGGGCGACCGGCACGCCGTAGATGCCGCCGTTGTAGACCCCGGCCTTCCACGCCGCGGTCGGGATGTTCGCCAGGAACGGATAGTCCTTGATCTTGTCCCCGGACAGGAACGAGGTCAGGTCCTGGCACTGCGCGGCCAGCCACTGCGGCAGGGTGGTGATGCCGGCCGCGACGTTGTTGGGCAGCGTGGTGCCCGGCTCGATCAGGTCGGGCAGGTCGCCGCCGGCGATCAGCGTGGCGAACTTCGCCGCGACGTCGGTCGTCGGCACGATGGTCAGCTCGAGCGTGGCGCCCAGCCGTTTGTTCAGCTCCTGCCAGTACGGGTTCTGGCCCGTCGCCGGCGGCACCGGCAGCGCGGTCTGCACGAAGGCCGACACGGTGTCGCCCTTGCCGGGCGGGGACGGGAAGACCTTGACCGGGTTGGCCGGGTACCGCAGGAAGCCGTTGAGCAGCCCCTGTTCGTTTCCCGGCAGGTCCGGCGTGACGCCGGTGTACGGCACGTACGAGGGCAGCTTCACCGCGGTGTCCGCCGAGTTGTTCGCACTCGGCTTCGCGGCGGCGGTGGTGCACCCGGCCAGCAGCGGCGACGCGGCGGCGGCCGCGCCGAGCGAGCCGAGCAGGAAGGTGCGGCGATCGGTGGCGCGCTGGTTCACGAACCCTCCCGAGGGGTCGGGCACGGCCCGTGGAAAGCGGTTTCCTGGAGCCGTGCACTGAGGCGGTTGGAGCCTTTCGGTGCTGTGCGGTGTGGTGCGCGGTGCTCTGGTGCGGTGGGTGAGCGCGGTGGGGAACGGGGCGCGGGTGCGGGTCAGCCCTTGACGGCGCCGATCAGCACGCCCTTGCCGAAGTGTTTCTGGACGAACGGGTAGACCAGCAGGATCGGCAGGATCGAGAGCATCAGGATGGCCATCTGGATCGCCTGCTGCGGCGGCAGCCCGGCCCCGGCCGCGCCCATCTGGTCGACGCCGAGCTGGTTCTGGTCGACCACGTAGGTGCGCAGGACCATCTGCAGCGGCCACTTCGCGGTGTCGTTCAGGTACAGCAGGGCGCTGAAGAAGGAGTTCCAGTAGCCGACCGCGTAGAAGAGCCCGATGACGGCGATCACCGCCTTGCTCAGCGGCAGCACGATGTGCCGCAGGATCGCGGCGTCGGACGCGCCGTCGATCCGCGCGCTGTCGATCAGCTCGCGCGGCAGCCCCATGAAGAACGCGCGCATCACGATGACGTTGAACGCGTTGATCGCGGCCGGCAGGATCAGCGACCAGTACGAGTCGAGCAGCCCGAACTGCTTGACCACCAGGTAGCTGGGGATCAGGCCGGGGCCGAACAGCACCGCGAGCAGCACGACCATCAGCAGCGGCTTGTGGCCGAAGGAGCCGGGACGGCTCAGGCCGTAGGCCAGCAGGATCGTGGCGGCCAGGCTGATCGCGGTGCCGACCGAGGTGACCAGGATGCTGACGACGGTCGCCCGGGTCACCACGCCGCCGGACAGGATCGCGTGGTAGGCGGCGAAACTCACGTGCTGCGGCAGCAGCACGAACCCGCCGGCCCGGGTCAGCTGCGCCTGTCCCGCCAGCGAGGTGGACACGATGCCGACGAAGGGCACGACGACGACCGCGCAGATCACCGTGAGCACCACGGCTTTCAGCGACTTGATCGCGGGTGACGCGGCCGGACGTGCCGGCGTGCCGACGTAGGAGCTCACTTCTGATACACCCCCGCCTCGCCGAAACGGTGTGCCACCCGGTTCGCGCCGAGCACCAGCACCAGCCCCACCAGGCCCTTGACCAGGCCGACCGCCGCGCTCACGCCCCAGGCGCCGGCCACGACGCCGTTGTTGTACACGTAGGTGTCCAGCACCTCGCTGGCGTTCTGGCCCACCGCGGACTGCTGCAGCAGGATCTGCTCGAAGCCGACGCTCAGCGCGTCGCCGAGCCGCAGGATCAGCAGCAGGGTGATGATGCCGCGCAGGCCCGGCAGCGTGACGTGCCAGATCTGCCGGGGCCGGCCGGCGCCGTCGACCGCGGCGGCCTCGTACAGCGTGCCGTCGATCCTGGAGAGCGCGGCCAGGAACAGGATGGTGGCCCAGCCGGTGTCCTTCCACAGCACCTGCGCGGTGATCAGTTCCTTGAACAGGCCCGGGTTGCCGACGATGTTGACGGTGGTCAGCCCGTGCAGGCGCAGGAAGTCGTCGAGCATGCCGGCGTTGCCGAGCATCTGCTGGAAGATCGCCACCACGATCACCCAGGACAGGAAGTGCGGCAGGTACAGGACCGACTGCACGACCTGCCGCAGCCGGTCGGAGACCAGCGAGTCCAGCAGCAGGGCCAGCGCGATCGGCGCCGGGAAGACGATCAGCACCTGAAGCAGGGTGATGACCAGCGTGTTCGTCAGGGCATTGACGAAGGCCGGGTCGCCGTTGAAGATGACCGAGAAGTTGCTCAGCCCCGACCACGGGCTGTTCCAGATCCCGATGTAGGGCTGGTAGTCCTTGAACGCGATGACGTTGCCGAGCCAGGGCAGGTAGTGGAACAGCAGCAGCGCGAGCACGCCGGGGACGGTGGCCAGCAGCAGGAACCGGTCGCGGTTGAACCGGGCCGCGCGCGGCTTCGGCGTGCTGCGCGGCGCGGCTGTCGAAGGCGGCTCGGCGCGCGGCCGGCGGGTCTGTCCGCCGGCCTTGAGCAACGCCATCCTGCACCGCCTCACCGAGATCTCGACACTGAGTTTCCGGAAGCTTTCGGTACGCTCGGGCCAAGGTAGGTGACGGGTTACCAGGCGTCAAGGCTCGGTGACGGCGCGGCAGTGCGGGGCCGCGACGAGAAAACGGGCAGGCCGGGGGCCTCTGAAAACAGCGTGTATCGCTCCGGGGAAAGCGCGTGCGCCGATTGTCTAACGCGCCGGAATATGGTCAGTGGGCGCGGGTCGGGCCGGGCCGGTGCTGTCCCGCAATACCAGCTGGGTCGGCAGTTCGAAACGCAGGCTTTCGATGCGCTCGCCGCCGGCCAGTTTCAGCAGTGTGCGCGCGGCCAGCGCGCCCATCTCGCTCAGCGGCTGGCGCACGGTGGTCAGCGGCGGCGAGGACCAGCGCACCTCGGGCAGGTCGTCGAACCCGATGATGCTCACCTCGTCGGCGACCCGCAGGCCGCGCTGGCGCACCGCCTCGTAGGCGCCCAGCGCCATCTGGTCGCTCGACGCGAAGATCGCGGTCGGCGGCCGGCGCAGCGCGAGCAGCGCGGACGCCCCCTTGAAGCCGGACTCGTGGTAGAAGTCGCCCTGCGCGATCAGCTCCGGATCCACGGCCAGCTCGGCGGCTTCGAGCCCGGCCTGGTACCCGTCGAGCCGGGTGCGGCTGCACACCAGCGTGCGCGGCCCGGCGATGAAGCCGATCCGGGTGTGGCCCAGGGCGATCAGGTGTTCGGTGGCGGCCAGCGCCCCGGACCAGTTCGCCGCGCCCACCGTCGGGACGTCCTGTCCGGGCACGCCGGCCGGGTCGATCACCACGGCCGGCACGCCGAGGCGGCGCAGTTCGGAGTGCAGCGGGGACTGGACCTCCGAGGCGACCAGGATCACCCCGTCGGTGTTGCGCACCTGTACGTTGCGCAGCCACTGCCGGGTCGCGGCCGGGCGCCGGTGCACCGCGGAGATCACCGTGCCGACGCACGCGGCGTGCGCCTCTTCCTCGACCCCGCGCACGATCTCCACCGCCCACGGGCTGTCCAGGTCGTTGAACACCAGATCGATCAGCCCGGCCGATTCCTGCGCGCGGTTCACCCGCCGCCGGTAGCCGTGCCGGCGCAGCAGCTCCTCGACCCGCTCGCGGGTCTGCGGCGCGACGTCCGACCGGCCGTTGAGCACGCGCGAGACCGTCGGCACCGATACTCCCGCCTCGCGGGCGATGCTGGTCATGGTCACACGGGACGCGTCCTCGGCAGCCACCGCGGCTCCTCGCTCTCCCCAGGCCGTTCGCGAACTTCCGGAGCCGCCGCACGGCCTTGCGGGCCGCGGATGCCCAGTGCGGCCAGGCTAGCATCGCGGGCCCGCCTCGTCTCGGCGCCGGCGGACCTCCACGCACCGGAAGATTCGCGAGCTGATTTCCGGAAACTTTCGGAAAGCGCATTCCTGTCAACCGGCGCCGACTACCGGCGCTGAGGCCCCTTCGGTTCGGTGGCGGAGTATTGCGACGGTTCGGTAATGAGCCGGTATGGAAATACGACACACCGCGGGTCGGCTGATGCGCAATCAGCTCCGTGTGATAGTCCTCCGGTGTGCCAGATCAGCTGCGTGAAACTCTCGCGCCCGCGCGCCCCGCGCGCGTCCCCGGCCGGATACCGGCCCGCTTCGCGACACCGCTGCCGCTGCGCCGGCCGAGTACCGTCCGGTTGCTGCCCGTGACGACCCGAGTACGCTGATCTGCATGGGCGACGGGGCCGGCTACCGGGGGTTTCGCGGGCTGGGGCGGCTGTTCGGCCACCTCGTGTCCTTCATCGTGATCAGCGCGCTCGGCGGGCTGATGCTGGCCGGCCTCACCCTTCCGGTGGTCGGCACCATGGGTCTGAGCGCCAAGGCGGCCTCCGACCACTTCGAGGACCTGCCGACCGACTTCGAGACGCCGGTGCTGCCGCAGCGCACGGAGATCCTGGCCGAGGACGGCAGCCTGATCGCGTACAGCTGGAGCGACGACCTCGGCGGCGACCGGGTCGTGGTGCCGATGTCGCAGATAAACCCGGACATGGCGCACGCGCTGGTCTCCATCGAGGACATCCGCTACTACCAGCACGGCGGCGTCGACCTGAAAGGCACCGTGCGCGCGCTCGTCAACAACTCGCGCGGCGGCAACATCCAGGGCGGCTCGACGATCACCCAGCAGTACGTGAAGAACGTGCTGCTGCTTGAGGCCGGCACCGACAAGACCAAGCAGCAGGCCGCGATCGCCGACACCTTCACCCGGAAGGTCACCGAGCTCAAGTACGCCGTCGCGGTCGAGAAGACGCTGAGCAAGGACCAGATCCTGGAGCGGTACCTGAACCTGGTCTACTTCGGCAACGGCTCCTACGGCGTGGAGGCCGCCGCGGAGCGCTACTTCTCCACCACCTCCTCGCAGCTGACGGTGCCCCAGGCCGCGCTGCTGGCCGCGCTGGTCAACAGCCCGAGCGAGTACGACCCGTTCACGAACCCGCAGCAGGCGCTGGCCCGGCGCGACATCGTGCTCAAGGACATGACCAACCCGACGGTCGCCTACCTGACGCCGGCGCAGGCCGCGCAGTACGAGAAGGCCCCGCTCGGCCTCAAGCCGACCAGCCCGCGGCACGGCTGCATCACGGCGAACGGCTCGGCCGCGTTCTTCTGCAACTACGTCTACCAGACCTTCGTCAACGACCCGGCCTACGGCCCGACGAAGGCCGCGCGGGTCAGGATGTGGGACGTGGGCGGGCTCACGATCCGCACCACGATGAACCCGGCGGACGAGCGCGCCGCCGACCGCGCCGTGTCCAAGCACACCCACGCGACCGACAAGGTCGCCTCGGCGCTGGCGATGGTCGAGCCGGGCACCGGCAGGCTCAAGGCGATCGCGCAGTCCAAGCCGATGGGCAGCGGGCGCGGCCAGACCTACCTCGACCTGGCCGGCGACCCGGCCCACGGCGGCAGCGGCGGCTACCAGGCCGGCTCCTCGTTCAAGATCTTCGTCGGGCTGGCCGCCCTGGAGGACCGGCACGATCCCGGCCAGGCGATGACCGTGCCCAGCCCGATGGACGACGCCGGCAAGAAGATCGCCGCCTGCCCCGGCAACGGCCAGAAGTCGATCACCTGGCCGGCCACGTACCACCCGTCCAACGACGACGGCAAGGCGTTCACCGGCACGCTCGACCAGGCGTTCTGGTACTCCGTGAACACCTACTTCCTCACGTTGGAGGAGCAGACCGGCCTGTGCAAGCCCGCGCAGGTCGCCGCCTCGATGGGCGTGACGCAGGACAACGACACCGGCAAGGGCAGGCGGCTGGACCAGTTCGCCTCGTTCACCCTCGGCACGAACCTGATCACCCCGATCGAGATGGCCGCGGCTTACGCGACCGTCGCGGCGCAGGGCACTTACTGCGTGCCTTACGTCATCACCGGCGTCTCAGATGCGTCCGGCCGCCAACTGCCGGCGCAGCACCCGGTCTGCCGCGCCGTGATCGACCCCAACATCGCCAACGAGCTGACCGCGATGCTGCAGGGCGTGCTCACCCAGACCGGCGCGACCGCGGCGGGCCTGGGCATCGGCCGGCCGGCGGCGGGCAAGACCGGCACCACGGACAGTTCGATCGCGACCTGGTTCGACGGCTTCACCCCGCAGCTGGCCACCGCGGTGTGGACCGGGTTCATCCGGCCGGACGCGCTCAAGGGCGACTACATGGGCAACATGAGCGTCGGCGGCACCTACTACTACGGGCAGATCTTCGGCGCCACCGTCTCCGCGCCGATCTGGCACGACGCGATGGAGGGCGCGCTTTCCGGCCAGCGGGTGCGCGGCTTCACCGCCCCGCACGGCTTCCCGCCGGAGCCGTACTAGGCCGGACCCGGGACGGCTCGCCAGGCAGGGACCGGCAGACCCTGGCTGTTCCCGGGACGCGCGCCGATGATGGAGGCATGGACCGCGAGCAACTGGCCGACTTCCTGACCCGCCGCCGCCAGGGCCTGACCCCGCAGAGCGTGGGCCTGGAGCCGCGCAGCCGCAGCCGCACGCCGGGGCTGCGGCGCGAGGACGTCGCGCAGATGGCGGGCATCTCCGTGGACTACTACACCCGTCTGGAGCAGTCGCGCGGGCCGCGTCCCTCGGAGCAGGTGCTCGGTTCGATGGCGCGGGCGCTGCGGCTGACTGAGGACGAGCGCGACTACCTGTACCGGCTCGCCGGCCAGAACCCGCCGACCCGTTTCGCGGCCAGTGAGCACGTGCGCCCCGGCCTGCTGCTGATCCTCGACCGGCTGCACGACGCGCCCGCGCAGGTGGTGACGGACTACGGCCGCACGCTCGCGCGCAACGCCATGGCCGAGGCGCTGTTCGGTCCGCTCACCCACGACGCCCGGGGCGACAACGTCACCTGGCGCCACTTCATGCGGCCCGAGACGCGCGCCCGCATCCCGGCCGAGGACCTGGCGCGCAACGTGGAGTCGCACGTCGCCAATCTGCGTGCCGTGTACGCCAGGAGGCCCGACGACCCGCGCGTCGCCGACCTGGTCCGCGACCTGCTGGCGGCGAGCGCCGAGTTCGCCGAGCTGTGGGGCCGGCACGACGTGGCCGTGCGCCGCTCGGACACCAAGCGGTTCGACCACGAGCTGGTCGGCACGATCGAGTTCGACTGCGAGACGCTGCTGACCGACTCGGGCGACCAGCAGCTGGTCCTGCTGACCGTGCGCCCCGGCACCGAGAGCTACGAGCGCCTGGCGCTGCTGCGCGTGATCGGCCGCGAGTCCTTCGAACCCCGGCACTGACCGGTCGGCTCGTCGCGGCCGCCGCTCAGCTCAGCCGGGCCGCCGCGTCGAGGACGCGCTTCGGGCACTCGGCGCCGAAGTACTCCAGATACTGGGGGTCCGTGTATCCGCGCGGTCCGAGCTCCGTCAGCAGCAGCACGTGCATGTACAGGTGGTAGAGCGCGAGACGGCGATCGGCGTCGCCGCCGCGCTCGATGGCGCCGCCGGCCTCGGTGTAGCCGGTGACGACGTGCTCGTCCTGGTCAGCGCGGCCGAACACGTCCATGCCGACGAACTCCATCAGCGGGTCGCCCCAGACCATCCGCTCGCCGTCGATCAGGCCACTGA
>JBOHCW010000622.1:0-7075 GCA_050725375.1 Actinocrinis sp.
AAGAAGTTACCGATCGGTAGCACCTGTCCGGCGTGCTCTCCGTCACGTGCCGGACCGGCGATCCGCACCGCCCGGCGCCGACGGCGGCGCTACTCGGCGCCGTTGCGGTCCGCGCCGTCCTCGTCGCCGGATTCCGGGGCCACCGTCCCGTACTCGGGACCGTCGCCGGCCGACCTGAGCTGGTCGACCTGCGGCTCAAGCCATGCCGTCAGCGAGCCCAGCACCTGCGTGTCGACCAGGTCGCCGACGCTCATCACGTGCGCTATGTCGCCGGCCAGCGAGGCGGCGTGGCCGAGCGCCGAGTCGCGGTCCCAGGTGCCGTACGTCGCGGCGCGCGCGTAACCGCGGGCGAGCCTGGCCGCGCCGGTGCGCCCGGACTCGGCGATGAACCGGTCGGCGACCCCGAGCGCGCCGAACTTCACCCGCGCGAAGTCCAGGCCCGCGCCGTCGATCCGGCGGCCGATCGCGTCCAGTTCCTCGCGCTTGAGGCCGCCGAGCGCGTAGATCAGGCCGAGCACGTTACGGCCGTACGGCCCGTACGCCCACCAGGCGGGCACCTCGGCGATCGCCAGGAACTCGCGGGTCAGGATCGCCTGCGCGCCGACCGCGGAGGTCGGGGTGTAGTGCTCGGGCGCGGGCACCGCCTGCAGCTGGAACAGGCGGAACGAGCCGTCCACACCCAGCGTCAGGGTCATGTCGTCGGCCACGCCGAGGCCGGCGTGCGCCGGCTCCGGATGCACCGTCAGGCCGTACGGTTCGTCGGACTTCTCGTCCTCGGCCGGCTCCGGCACCTGGATGAAGTGGGTGATGCCCCGCTCCAGCGCGTCGGCCAGGTCCACCGTCTGCCGGTCCGGCCCCACTTGCCGGGTGCCGTCCATGCGCGCGATCACGTAATAGGTTGCCATCGGAGCCTCGTCAGCCCTCCCTGTCGCTTTTCGCGCCCTATCCTGCCGCACTACGCGGCCCCACGTCAGCGCGTGTCTGGTTTTTCGCCGCCTTTACCCCATTCATCGAGCGCGTTGAGCACCGCGTCCGCTACGGCATCAGGCCGGTCGAACGGAATGTAGTGCGCGCTGTCCGTCAACTCCACCAGCTCGCCGTGCGGGGACATCGCGGCCAGGTCACGCTGCCGCAGCCGCCACGAGTCGGCCACCCGCGAGGCCAGGGTGCGCGGCATCAGGGTACGTTCAAGCCGCGAGCGTCCGAAGGCGGCCAGCACCTTGAGCGGCACCGGCGGGAAATCCTTCTCGCAGCGCAGTTCCAGCAGTTCGGCGGCGACGTCGAAGTACAGCGCGTTCTCGACCATCGCGGCCACACCCGGCCGCCCGGCGGCGAAGGTCGCGTGAACCTGCCGCGGCTCCACCGTCGCCGGTCCGCGCAGCGAGGTGGCACCGATGACGGCGCGCCACACGGTCGGGCCGATCAGTCCGCCGATGCCGCTCACCCGGCCGAACCCGCCGACCGCCCGCCATCGCCGTATCCGCTGCGAATAGGCCGCGGGCGGCACGGCGTCGGGTTCGGTCGACCCGTCGACGAGCACGACCCCGGCCGTACGCTGCGGGAACATGCGCGCGAATGCCTCGACGTGGAACCCGGACAGCGAGTGCCCGACCAGCAGCACCGGACCGGCCAGGTCCACCGCGTCCAGCAGGGCCCTGATGCGCTCGGCCTCGCCGGCCAGCGTCGGCGGCACGGCGGCGGGCTGCGACCAGCCCAGGCCCGGCCGGTCGAAGCGCACCAGCGTGGCCCGGCCGGCGAGCAGCGGGACGACCGCGTCCCAGTCGTACCAGGCCCCGCCGAGGCCCGAGGTGAAGACGACGGCGGGCACGTCGTCCGGCCCCTCGTCCAGGACGACGTGTAGTGCGCCCCCGCCGACTCGTACCAGTCGGCCGGGAACGAGCCGCCGCAGTGATTGCGACGAAGGCTGCGTTACCCCTCGCATGCCTTAACTCTAAGGTGCACGTGTTACGCCACGGCGTTCCGCCTTGACCGTGGCCTTACGTCGCCCGTTCTGTCCCAAGGCAGTAGGTCGGCGCCTTACGACTTCGCCTTGTACTCCTCCAGGAGCCGGCGCCCGACGATCATCTTCTGGATCTCGGCCGTACCCTCGCCGATCAGCAGCATCGGCGCCTCGCGGTAAAGGCGCTCGATCTCGTACTCCTTCGAGTACCCGTAGCCGCCGTGGATGCGGAACGAGTCCTCGACGACCTCCTTGCAGTACTCGGCGGCCAGGTACTTCGCCATTCCGGCCTCCAGGTCGTTGCGCTGGCCGGCGTCCTTCACGCGCGCGGCGCGGACCGTCATCTGGTGCGCGGCCTCGACCTTGGTCGCCATCTCGGCGAGCTTGAACTGGATCGCCTGGTGCTGCGCGATCGGTTTGCCGAAGGTGGTGCGCTGCTGCGCGTAAGCGATGCCGAGTTCGAACGCCCGCAGCGCGATCCCGCACGCCCTCGCCGCCACGTTGACCCGTCCGACCTCGACGCCGTCCATCATGTGCGCGAATCCCCGGCCGCTCTCGCCGCCGAGCACGCGATCGCCGGGCACGCGCACGCCGTCCAGAATCAGCTCCGTGGTGTCGACGCCCTTGTAGCCCATCTTGGCGATCTTGCCGGGCACGGTCAGGCCGGGGCGCACCTCGCCGAAGCCCGGCTCCTTCTCGATCAGGAAGGTGGTCAGGTTCCGGTGCGGCGCGTCCTGCCCCTCGTCGGTCCGGGCCAGCAGCGCGACCAGGTTCGAGGTCGCGCCGTTGGTCAGCCACATCTTCTGACCGGTGATCAGATAGTCGGACCCGTCACGCACCCCGCGCGTCTTGATCGCGGCCACATCCGAGCCGAGCGCGGGCTCCGACATCGAGAACGCCGCGCGCACCGCGCCCTCTGCCATCCGCGGCAGGAAGTACGCCTTCTGCTCGTCGGTGCCGTGCTGCTTGATCATGTACGCGACGATGAAGTGCGTGTTCAAGATCCCCGACACGGACATCCACCCGCGCGCGATCTCCTCGACGACCAGCGCGTACGTCAGCAGCGACTCGCCGACGCCGCCGTACTCCTGCGGGATCATCAGGCCGAACAGGCCCATCTCGGCCATGCCCTTGACGATTTCGGCCGGGTACTCGTCGGCGTGTTCGAGTTCGGTGGCGACCGGGATGATCTCCTTGTCCACGAACGCGTGGACGGCCGCGAGGATCTCGCGCTGGATCTCGCTGAGGCCTTCGGTGCTGGCGAGGCGGGCCATGGCGGTGGGCTCCCTGGGTGTGTTCCCGCCCCGGAGCGGGTGCGGGTCATGAGCAAGGGGACGGCGGGCAGGCGGCGGTCGCGGCGAAGCGCGAGCCACTTGTTACCGGTGAGTATCACCGGCGAAGCGGTACCTGTGAAGAGCCGACAACGAAGTGTGTCCCGCGCCACGGGCACGCCCAGCCGGCCTGCTCAAGCTCTGGGCTCGGCCGCGAAGGACGGCCATTCCGCAGTCTCAACGGCGAAGCCGAACGGCTCGGGAAGCAGGATCGGCTTGCCGTACGCGCCGGTCGAGTGGACCTCGTAGGTGGGCTCGTCCTCAACTAGCGAGTACAACGTCCACTCGCCGCGCTCCTGGTCGACCAGCAGGTACAGCGGCACACCGTTCTTCGCGTAGAGCCGCGGCTTGACGCCGCGGTCGTTCACCACGGTTTCGGGCGTATCCGGCGAGGTCACTTCGACGATGAGCACGACGTTGTCCTGAAGCTCCTGGCGGCTCGTCGCCCCAGGGTACGCGACGGCGACATCGGGGATGAAAAACCGTTTCGATCCGTCGCGGTACTCCCACTGAAGATGCTCTGAGTCTGCCTGCCATTCGACGGCGGTCTCGCCGGACAAGAACGCGGCGATGAACCGCCTGACGAGGTATTTGACGATCGTGAGATGGGGGAAACCTGCTGGAGGCACGAAGATCAGCTCGCCTTCGTGCACGTACTCGACCCGCTCGGATTCGAGCAGGCGATCGGCGATATCCCGAAGGTCGTGCACACCGGTGAGACCGAGACCGGACATGCCTGCCTCCTCCAGGTCGAGGGGTAACCGTGGTCTGAGTATTGCATGGCGGCATGCTGGCGGCAGCGGACTCGTGAGCGAAAGCCCAGGTCACAGGCGTCACCCGATCAAGTGATCATCGAATCACTCGATGGTGTGACGACGACGCCTGGCGCATTTCACGCCAGGCGTCGCCTCATGTTTTCCGCACGATGCAGAAGGTGGGCTATTGCTGCGGCGGCTCGAACTTGGAGGTGCGGGTGTACCCGGCGGCCCGGCCCTTGCCCGCGACGACCAACGCCATCTTGCGGGAAGCCTCGTCGATCATCTCGTCGCCGAGCATCGCCGAACCCTTCCTCCCGCCCGCCTCGGAGGTGCAGTAGTCGTAGGCGTCGAGGATCAGCTCGGCGTGGTCGTAGTCCGCCTGCGTGGGCGCGAACAGCTCGTTGGCGATGGCGATCTGGTCGGGGTGCAGCACCCACTTGCCGTCGAAGCCGAGGGCGGCGCTGCGCCCGGCCACCCGGCGGAAGCCGTCGGGGTTGCGCACCTGGAGGTAGGGGCCGTCGATGGCCTGCACGTCGTTTGCGCGCGCGGCCATCAGGATGCGCATGAGGATGTAGTGGTACGCGTCGCCGACGTCATAGCCGGACGGCTGCTCGCCGACCACGAGCGACTTCATGTTGATCGAGGCCATGAAGTCGGCCGGGCCGAAGATGATCGTCTCGACCCGCGGGGAGGCGGCGGCGATGGCGTCGACCTCGACCAGGCCCCTGGCGTTCTCGATCTGCGCCTCGATGCCGATCCGGCCGACCTCGTAGCCCATCGTCTTCTCGATCTGGGTCAGCAGCAGGTCGAGCCAGACCACCTGTCCGGCGTTCTGGACCTTCGGCAGCATGATGCAGTCCAGGTTGGCGCCGGCGCCCTCGACGACCGTGATCACGTCACGGTACGTCCAGTGCGTGGTCAGGTCGTTGACGCGTACGGTGCGGGTCTTGCCGGTCCAGTCGCCGTTGTTGAGCGCGTCGACGATCTTGTCGCGTGCGCCCTCCTTCTCCAGGGGCGCGCAGGCGTCTTCGAGGTCGAGGAAGACCTGGTCGGCCGGCAGCGTCTGTGCCTTGTCCAGGAAGCGCGGATTCGATCCGGGCACGGCGAGACACGAGCGGCGCGGGCGGTTTGCGTTGGTGGCCATGGGGCGGGTTCCCTCCCGGAGCGGGTACGGACCTGTCTGTGGTACCCGCCAGGTTACTGGCCGGTCACATCGGCGTCTCGCGCACCGCCGAGTGATCCGCGCCACCAGGGTCTGGCGCGCCCTGAGCTCCGGCGTCCGGCCGCGCCGAGCCGCCGCCCACCGTGACGACGGCCAGGCCCGCGAGGATCAGCAGCGCGCCGGGGATCATCGACCACGAGGGCACCTGGCCGAGCCAGAGCGCGGCGATGAGGGCCGCGATCGGGACCTCCAGCAGGATGCACAGCGACACGACGGTCGGGCTGGTGGTCTTGAGCACCTGGTTGAACAGGGTGTGGCCGAGCAGTTGGGCGCCCGCGGTCAGACCGAGGATCTTGAGCCAGGCGCCGCCGGAGAAGCCGGTCAGGTGCTCTCCGGTCGCGAACGCGAGGCTGGCGATGACCAGCGAGGCCGTGCTGTAGCAGACCACCGCGTAAGGCGTCAGCGACACCGACTTGCGCACGCTCGCGCCGAACGTCATGTAGATCGCCGCGAGCGAGCCGGCCAGCAGTGCGAGCAGGTCGCCGGAAAACGCGCGCACGGACAGCCGCAGGTCGACGCCGGACAGCGCGACCACGCCGGCGACCGCGATCACGATGCCGATCCACGCGCGGCGCGACACGTGCTCGCCGCGCAGCAGCGCGATCAGCGCGGCGAAGATCGGCTGGGCGGCGGCGAACGCGGTGGCCGAGGCGACCGAGGTCATCGTGAGGCTGGGCGTCCACGTCGAGAAGTGCAGGCCGAGCGCGAGGCCGGCGGCCAGCGCCGTCAGCCATTGCGCGCCGGACATGACGCGCAGCTCGCGCAGGTGCCGCAAGAACGCGGCCGGGGCCAGTGCCGTGGCGCCGAACACGTTGCGCCAGAAGGCGATCGCGAGCGCGGGCGCGGCGGTGGCGGCGATCAGCGGACCTGACGTGCCGACGGCGCAGACCGCTATGGCGAGCAGGGTCATATCAGCGGTCGGAGGCCGGTGAACAGCGGAGAGCCGCGCTGCGGCCGCAGCGGGCGCGGTCTGGGTGGTCAGGGGTGCTCCTCGCTCGCGGCTGTGACAGGGCCTCGCCGCAAGGGTAAACCCGGCCGGCCGAACTTCTACAGGCTGTCCCCCCTATGAGACGCGCTAGCGGCCTGTGGGAAAGTTCTGCCCATGACCAGCCCGTCAGTGCCCGTAGCCTCGCCCGCCACCGAACGCTCCGCGCTGACCATCCCCGACGCCGCGCTCGTCGAGGAGGCCTGCAAGAAGTCGGGCCTCATCTGGATCGCCGTACCCGGTGCGCGCGACCGTGCGGCGTGGCACGTGTGGCACGAGCAGGACGCACGCGGCGCGGTGTACGTCGTGGTCGGCGGCGGCGAGCAGTCGCTGCCCGGGCTGGCGGACGACATCACGGTGCGTGTGACCGTGCGCTCGAAGGACAAGGGCGGCCGGTTGGTCTCCTGGCCCGGCCTGGTCACCCGAATCATGCCGGGCGGCGCGGAGTGGGACGCCGTGGTGCCTGTGCTGCACTCGAAGCGGCTGAACGCGCACGACGGCGAGGCGCAGCCGGAGCGCTGGGCCGCCAACTCGGCGGTGTACCGCATCCGGCCGCAGGCGGCCCTGTTCGAGGGGCCGGGGCGTTACGCGACGGCCTCGGGGTCCGCGCCGGTGCCGCCGTCCGCGGCGACGACACGCTCGCGCTGACCGGCCAGGCTGCGGATCGGGCCGTCCACAGGACCGTGAAGGCGGCCCGCGCTCTTCGCCGAGCGCGGGCCGCCTTTCAGTCCTGATTCTGCAGCGCGGGCCGGATCAGTGGCCCCCGCCGTGGCTGGCGGCGGGCGACCCGGACGGCGCCGCGCTCGCCGAGTCGGAGGT
>JBOHCW010000623.1:0-10460 GCA_050725375.1 Actinocrinis sp.
CGTCGCCGCGGCGCGCGATCCGGACCGTGCCGGGTCCGTCCGGGGTGAGGCTGGCGCGCCAGATCGCACCGTCGGCGGTGGTGCGGTACGTCGGGTCGCCCGGGCCGCGGCGCAGCACGCCCAGGGAGAGCGGCAGGTCGACGTCGGTGACCACTGAGGCCACCGCGTCAGGCCGCTGCCGCTCCAGCTGTGGCTGTGACTGTGGCTCGGACAGTGCCTCTTGCCGTGCACCTGACAGTGCTCCTGGCCGTGCCCCTCGCGCCGGCTCGCTCTCGGGCCCGCCCGCCTGCTTGGGGATCGAGGTCCGACCCGGCTGCTCCTGTCCCGGTGCGCCGTACGACGGGGTCCGGTCCAGTGACGGTCGGTCAGGACTCATCGGCGGAGAAGCGCAGCGCCCCGTCGCCGATGACCGCGTCGCACCAGATCCGGGCGCCCGAACGCAGTTCGTTGCGGCAGCCGACGTCCGCGCCGTCGCCGATCACGACCGAGTCGAGCACGGTGCCGGCGCCGACGCGCACCCCGTGACCGATGATCGAGTCGCGCACGACCGCGCCCTGTTCGATGACCGCGCCTCGGCCCACCACCGAGCCGGTGACCTCGGCGCCCGACGCGACCCGCGCGTCCTCGCCGATGGTGCTGCCGCCGCCGATCTTCACGTCCACGGCCAGCTGCGCGCCCGGCAGTACCAGCGCGTCGGCCAGGTCCGGGCGGGCGGTGGCGGGCACGGCCGGCGAGTCGATCGCGCTCAGCACCAGGTCGGCCGAGCCGTGCACGAACGCCTCGGGCGTGCCCAGGTCGCGCCAGTACGACTGCTCGATCACGCCGAGCACCTTCGCGCCCGAGGCCAGCAGGCCGGGGAAGGTCTCGCGCTCGACCGAGACGCGCCGGCCGGTCGGGATGGCGTCGATGACCGAACGGCGGAAGACGTAGCAGCCCGCGTTGATCTGATCGGTCACGATGTCCTCGGCGCGCTGCGGCTTCTCCCGGAACGCGGTGACCCAGTCCTCGCCGTCGGTCGGCACCAGGCCGAACGCGCTCAGCTTCTCGCGCGCGACCCGCGTCAGGTGCAGTGTCACGTCGGCGTCGCGCTCGCGGTGCGCGTCGACGAGCGCGACCAGGTCGACGCCGGAGAGGATGTCGCCGTTGAAGACGAGCACCGGCTCGTCCGGGCCGCTGCGCAGCCGGTCGGCGACGTTGCGGATGGCGCCGCCGGTGTCCAGCGGCTCGGTCTCGGTCACGTAGTCGAGTTCGAGGCCGAGCGCGGAGCCGTCGCCGAAGTACTGCTCGAAGACCTCGGGCCGGTAGGCGGTGGCGAACACGACCCGGTCGATCCCGGCCGCCTTGGCGCGGGCCAGCTGATGGCTGAGGAAGGGCACCCCGGCGACCTGGAGCATCGGCTTGGGGGTGTTCACGGTCAGCGGCCGCAGCCGTGTTCCCTTGCCTCCGACCAGGAGGATCGCTTCAGCCACGGTCCGTGTACTCCACTTCTCAGTCTCGGCTCTGCACCGGTGGACCACCCCGTCGCGGTCCTGGCGCGGCGGCCATCCTGTCAGGCCGCGCACTGGGCAGTCTGCCTGTGCCATCTGCCTGGGCCATCTGCCTGTGCCGTCTACCTGGGCCGTCTCCCCGGGCGGAAGTGGCTGGTGAACGGATTCCGACGCTCAGGATTTACATAGACCCGCACACGACCAAACACAAGGCGACGGCCGCAAACGCACAGTCTGGCCACCCTAGGGCGGCAGACGCACGCCAACGGCGTTGTGGTTGCTGTGTTGTGGCTGCTGTGTTGTGGTTGCCGCGGTTCCACAGGCGTCGCAGTCGGCACGCAGACAGCCTATGTGGTCGGTGGCGGTGCCCGTGCTCGGATTGCGTGGCCACGTGCGTAATCTCGCACCTGTGACTATTTCCTCCTTCGGCGGCGGCCCTCGTGCCGGCTCGGCACCGCGTGACGTGGCCTCGGTGTGGCGCGCGCGGCTCGGGGCGGACGCCGCGCGGCCGTTCCTGACCTTCCTCGACGAGACGACCGGCGAGCGGGTCGAGCTGTCGGCCACCACCTTCGGCAACTGGCTGGCCAAGACCGGCAATCTGATCCAGGACGACCTGACGGCCGGTCCGGGCGACCGGGTCGCGGTCAGCGCGCCGCCGCACTGGCTGACCGCCGTGTGGCTGGTCGCACCGTTGCTGACCAGCGCGGTGGTCGACCCGTGGGGCGAGCCGAAGTCGGCGCACACCGTGATCAGCGGCCCGGACGAACGGACGCTGGCGGACGCGCGCGAGTGCGCCGGGGAGCGACTGGCGCTCTCGCTACTGCCGCTGGGCATGCCGTTCGCACAGGTGCCGCAGGGCTTCCGGGACTACTCGGCCGAGGTGCGCGGGTTCGGCGACCGGTTCGGGTCGTTCACGGCCCCGGGTCCGGACACCCCGGCGCTCGCCGTCGACGGCAGTGTTCTGACACACGCCGAACTGGTCGAGCGGGCGACCGTCGCGGCGGTCGGCCTGGCCGGCGCCGACCGCGTGCTGCTGGACGCGCGCCGTGACGCGTTCAGCGGCGCCGAGGCGATCGAATGGCTGTTCGCCCCGATGGTGGCCGGTGCGGGCGTGGTCGTGGTGCGCGGGGCCACACCCGAACGGCTCAGCCGGATCGCCGAGACCGAGCGCACCACGCGCAGACTGACTCTTGACTAGCGAAGCACGGACGGCGGCGCCCCGAAGCGGGACTGACCGCCCTCTCAGAGCCCGAAGAGGCGGGTGCCGCGTTTCGGCGCGAATCTTCATCCGATGAGTGCAACCAGACGCCAGGTCCGATGGTCTCTACTGTGGGCGGGGCCGACACAGAGGATGGCGCATGGCAAGGGTCGGACATCGACGGTCGCAGGCACTGCGTGCGGCCGTTGCTATAGCGGCCGCTTTCGCGGTCGTTACGGGGGGCATCCTCGGATATGTCTATCTGCACTTGAATCGGAACATCAAGACATTCGACACGGCCGGGATAGCGACCAGCCGGCCACCGGTGGCCGCCGCGGCGCCGACGACGCCGGGCATGCCGGTCTCACAGGCGCCGCTGAACCTGCTGCTGATCGGATCGGACACCCGTTCGGGCGGGAACATCGCGCTCGGCGGCGGCTTCGCGGTGGACGGCGCACGCTCGGACACCACGATCCTGCTGCACGTCTCCGGCGACCGTAAGCACGCGACCGGGGTCTCCATCCCGCGCGACGCGCTCGTGGACGTCCCCAGCTGCTTCGCGAACGGCCAGTGGCTGGCGGCGCAGACCAACGTGATGTTCAACTCCGCCTTCGCGCAGGGGAACCTGCCGGCGGGCAATCCGGTGTGCACGCAGAACACCGTGGAGAAGCTGACCGGCATCCGGATCGACCACACGATCGTGGTCGACTTCGCCGGGTTCGCGTCGATGAGCAGCGCGGTCGGCGGCGTCGAGGTGTGCGTTCCGGCCGTGAACAGCACCTACCTCGAACACGCATACGGCATCACGCTCAGCCCCGGACTGCAGAACCTGTCCGGCAAGGCCGCGGTCGAGTACGTACGCGCGCGCGAGGGTTTCGGCGACAACAGCGACATCGGCCGGATGAAGCGGCAGCAGGCCTTCATGTCGGCGCTGGTGAAGAAGGTGCTCAGCTCCGGCACGTTCGAGAACCCGATCACGCTCTACCAGTTGGCGGACGCGGCGACCGGCGCGCTGACCGTGGACAACTCGCTCGACTCGGTCAGTGCCCTGGTGGCGCTGGGGCTTCAGCTGAAGTCGGTTCCGTTGTCGAATCTGGACTTCGTGACCACGCCGTGGCAGTACGACGGCGCGCGGATAGACCTGGTCCAGCCGGACACGAACATCCTGTGGTCGCTGCTGCGCGGCGACCGCACTCTGGAGGGCCAGGACGCGTCCGGCGCGACGGGCGGGGCGGACGGCGGGGCCGGCTCGTCGGCCACTCCCAGTGTGCCGCCGTCGGGGTGGGCGACGACGGGCACGAGCCCGGCCGATGCGCCGTCGGCGGCCGGCGAGCGGCTGACCACGGTCGGGGCCACGCCGGGTGCGGGTGCGTCCCATTCCGCGTCACCGGACGGCACGGCCAGTCCGTCGGCTTCGGCGTCCGGGCGTCCGGTGCCGATCCCGAGCGGAATCACGGACAACATCCGGCACGCGACCACCAACCCGTGCTCGGACCTGGTCTACGGCAACTGATCGAGGACCGGCAGTCGGGAAAGGGAACTGACACACTGGCCGCCACGACAGAACCCTGTCGGGCGGCCGGTGCCGTCTGCTGATCCGTCTGCTGATCCGTCTCCGGACCCTCCTCCGTACGGGTGCTTACTCTCCTGCTCCTTGCTCGCCTACTCCTTACTCGCCTACTCGCCTACTCGACTACTTACTCACCCGTCGGCCTTGTGCCGGGTCGACTCGAACAGTGAGCGCGGCGAGGTCAGGAAGCCCCAGCCCCAGCTGAAGTGCATGGTCGCCAGCACGAGCGGCAGCCGCAGCCGGACCGCGCGTGCCTGGCCGCGCGATTCGACGAGTGCGCCGAGGGTGACGGCCGCGCCGTAGCCGAGCGGCGCCAGCCAGCCGACCAGCAGCCAGGGGACGCCGGACACGGGCCCTGCGATGCCGAGTACGGCCCCTGCGACGACCGTGATCAACGCGGCCGGCGGGGCGAGGTAGCGCGCGCTGGCCGTGCCCTCGTGCGTGCGCATCACGACGCGGCGCCAGCGGCCGTACTGGCGGTACTGGGCGGCCAGCGCGGGCGGATTCGGCCGGGGCCGGTAGGTGACGCGCAGCTCGGGCGAGAAGTAGACCAGCCCGCCGGACTGGCGCAGCCGGTGGTTCAGCTCCCAGTCCTGCGCGCGGATGAACGCCTCGTCGTAGCCGCCGAGCTGCTCCAGCACCGAGCGCCGGAACACGCCGAGGTACACGGTGTCGGCGGGTCCTGCTTCGCCGCCGGTGTGGAATTTCGCGTTGCCCACGCCGAGTTTCGAGGTCATCGCGACCGCGACCGCGCGCTCGAAGTCGGTCTCGCCCTCGGCGTGCATGATGCCGCCGACGTTCTGGGCGCCGGTCTCGTCGAGCAGCCGCACGGCGGTGGCAATGTAGCCGGGGGCGAGCAGTCCGTGCCCGTCGACGCGCACCACGATCTCGTTGTGCGAGGCGCCGATCGCCGCGTTGAGCGCGCTCGGGGTGCGCCCGGTCGGGTTCGGCACGGTGTGCACCCGCGGATCGGCCGCGGCCAGTTCGGCGGCGATCCGGCCGGTGCGGTCCCTGGACGGGCCGAGGGCGATGACCAGTTCGAGGTCGCCGGGGTAGTCCTGGGCGAGGATGTGCCGCACGGCGTCGGCCAGGTGCCGCTCCTCGTCGAGCACCGGCATGATCACGGAGACCGAGGGCCACGGCCGTGTCATCGGCACTATGGCGGGCTCGGCGTCGAGGTTGGCGTCGGGGTTCGCGTTCATCGGACCCGAACTCTACCCAAGCGCGGTCAGGGCGTTTCGCGCGAGGCGAGGATCGCGGCGCGCCGGGCCAGCCGGTGCGTGCGCCGGATCCGGGCCTCGTGGTTGCGCCGCTCGTCCTCGGCCGTCTCCAGCAGCAGCGGGTGCGTCGCGCGCGGCTTGCCGTCGGCGTCGATCGCGACGAACACCAGGTACGCGCTGGCGACGTGCGCGGGATCGGCGCTGGCCTGATCCCAGCGCTCGGCCTCGACCCGCACGCCGATCTCCATCGAGGTGTTGCCGGTCCAGTTGACCTGCGCGTGCGTGTGCAGCAGGTCGCCGACGTGCACCGGGTTGAGGAAGGCCATCTCGTCGACGAACGCGGTGACCGCCGGCCCGCCGGAGTGCCGGGTCGCGACCAGGCCGGCCACGTCGTCGACCAGCTTCATCATCACACCGCCGTGCACGTTGCCCAGCAGGTTCACGTCGAGCTGGGTCATCACCCGGCTCAGCGAGATCCGGGTCTCGGAAATCGGCTTGCCGGGCAGTTGCTGCGGGGTCTGAGGCATGATCACACGATAGGACTCCCGGCCCGCCGCGCTCTACCGGGTAGGGTGCGTGGCGACGAGGGAAAGCACGCCGATTCCAGGGATTCGCATGAAGATCACACCGCTGTCCGTGTCCGGCGCTTGGGAGATCCTGCCGCAGCAGCACGGCGACCCGCGCGGCCTGTTCATGGAGTGGTACCGCTACGACCGGCTCGCCGAGGCGGTCGGCCATCCGCTCGATCTGGCCCAGGCGAATCTGTCGGTGTCGGCGAAGGACGTGGTGCGCGGCATCCATTACGCGCAGCTGCCGCCGAGCCAGGCGAAGTACGTGACCTGTGTGCGCGGCGCGGTGCTCGACCTGATCGTGGACATCCGGGTCGGCTCGCCGACCTTCGGCCGCTGGGAGTTCGTGCGCCTGGACGACGAGGAGCGCCGCGGCGTGTACCTCGCGGAGGGCCTGGGCCACGGCTTCTGCGCGCTGACCGACGACGCCACGCTGGTATACGGCTGCTCGGCGACGTATAACGCGGACCGCGAGTTCTCGATCAACCCGCTCGACCCGGAGCTGGCGATCGAGTGGCCGACCGACGCGCCGCAGTTCTCCGCGCGCGATCAGGCGGCGCCGTCACTGGCCGAGAACCGCGCCGCCGGCCGCCTGCCGGACTTCGCGGCCTGCCAGGAGTTCTACGCCACCAAGTCGGCCGCGTTCGCCGCCGAAAGCGCCGCCGAGTAGCACGGAGCGGCGGACCGGCCGGTGCCCACCCGGTCCTGCAGCACCGGCGAACACCCCGCGATCCGCTCGTACAGCGCCACATCCCTCGCCACCCCGCGCCCCGCAACCGGGGCCCGGTCCACTTCAACACGCTGATCAGGCCGCAACACACTGATCAGGCCGCGCTGCGAGCACCTGCGCCACCGTCTCGCGCGCTGACGAGGCATCGCGCTCGGCGAGCCCCTGCCAAGATCCCCGAGTCGCTCATGGAGCCGTGAAAACGCGTTCGATGAGTGACTCCCAGCTGTCGGCGAGTGCGGCTTCGTAGCGTGCCGATTCCGGGGTGGTGTCCTCCGCGGGCGCCAAGTACATCACCAGCGGGCCCTCGAGGGCTGCGGCGAGCTGCATCGCGAGGCTGTCGATATCGGCGTTGCGGAGGAGTCCTTCGCGCCGGGCCTGCCCGAGGAGCATCCGGATGTGGGTGGTCGACATCCCGCCGGCGGCGATGGCCACCTCTTGGTTGCGATCGATTGCGGCGCGCTCGATCGCATGGTGCTCGAAGAGGAATCCCATGCGCGCGCGGCCGTAGGCGATCAGCCGGGCGATCGTGTTCGCGCCGGGGCCCAGTGGCGGCGGCCCCCAGAGCACCTGCTGCTGGAACTTGCGGTCCGCGTCGTCGAGCAGAGCGGCGAAGATCCCCGCTCGGCTGCCGAACCGCCGAAACACGGTTCCCTTGCCCAGCTGTGCCCGCTCGGCCAGTGCGTCCATGGTGACCCGCCTGACGCCGTTTTCGCAGATCATCTCGCGGGCGACGTTCAGCAGGTGTTCGCGATTGCGCGCGGCGTCGGCACGCTCGGTGCGAGGAGGGCCGATGGGCAGCGGGGAGTTGTCCACGGTCGTACAGTACCCGAGCGGAATACAACCGGGGTAAAGTCCGCTTGTGCTTGGTGCGAGTCACCAAGCCCGCGTCACAACCGGCGCCGCCCATGCGCGCGGCCAAGACCAAGGAGTTGCACCATGACCCTGTTCCGACTCGATGCCAGCATCCTGCCCGCCGCCTCCGCGAGCGCGGAGATCGCCGACGTAGTCGAGGCGAAGTGGACGGCGGCGCATCCCGGCGAGACGGTGGTGCGCCGCCACCTGGGCACCGACCCGCTGCCGGCCCACACCTGGGCGAACGCCACCGTCGCCGGGTTCATCCCCGAATCGGAGCACACCCCCGCCCAGCGTGAGGCGCTCGCGAACGCCAAGGGGCTCGTCGAGGAGCTGACCTCGGCCGATGTCGTCGTCCTGGCCGTGCCGTTTTACAACTTCGGCGTCTCCCAGCACTTCAAGACGTGGGTCGACCTGGTGATCGCCGGCGCCGGGCCGACCACCCCCGTCCTGAAGGGCAAGCCGACCGTGCTGGTCACCGTGCGCGGTGGCGGTTACGGCCCGGGCACCCCGCGCGAGGGCTGGGACCACTCCACCCCCTACCTCAGGCGCATTCTCGAGGACCTCTGGGGGGCCGACCTGACCGTCATCGAGCGCGAGCTCACGCTCGCGGCCACCACCCCCGGCATGGAAGGCCTGCGCGATCTCGCCGCCGAGCTGCGCACCAGGGCGCTCGAGGAAGCGGACAAGGTCGGCACCGGCCTCGCCACCGTCTGAGCCCGCGCCCTTGACCGTAAGCCTGAACGGTCGAGGAAAACCGAAAGACCGAGAAGAAGAAGGAGAGCACTCATCATGGGTGGTATCAGCATCATCGGCACGGGGAACATGGCCCGCACCCTGGGCAGCCGCGCACTCGCGGGCGGCAACGCGGTCGAGATCATCGGCCGCGATGCCACCAAGGCCGACGCCCTGGCCGGGGCGCTCGGCGGCGGCGCCACGGCGGGAACATTCGGCGCGGCCCCGGCCGGCGACATCGTCATCCTCGCCGTGCCGTACGCCCAAGCCGCACCGCTCGTGCGCCAGTACGGCAACGCGCTGTCGGGCAAGGTCGTCATCGACATCACCAACCCGTTCAATTCCGACCTCACCGGACTGGTCACCCCCGCCGACAGTTCCGCCGCGCAAGAGATCGCCAAGGCCGTCCCCGCGGGAGCGCACGTCGTCAAGGCGTTCAACACCGTCTTCGGCCACGTGCTGGCCGCCTACACGCCCGAGGACCCCCGGCCACTGGACGTGTTCATCGCCGGCGACGACACCGAGGCCAAGGCGCGCGTGTCAGCGTTCGTCGAAAGCCTCGCGCTGCGCCCGCTCGACGTCGGCGACCTCAAGAGCGCCCGCTGGCTCGAAGGAGCGGGCGTGCTGTTGATGCGCGCCATGTTCGGCAAAGCCGTCAACAGCAACAGCTTCTCCATCGGCCTGACCGTCCGCGACTGACCCCACGCATCTTCTCCATCCGTACAGACGGCCTCCCCGCGGGACCGGGCCCGGATCCGACGCCGATGGCGCACAGATGCCTGATCTCTGCGGAGCGACGCGGCCACGAAGACAATCGTCACCAAGGAGTAGGTCATGTCGGAATTCGTATTCGTAAACCGGTTGCAGGCGAAGGACGGGCAACGCGAGCAGCTCATCGAGCTGCTCAGGGAGTTCGCCGTCTCCATGCACGCCGAACCCGGGTGCATCCACTACTCGATTCACCAGCCGGCCGATGACGAGACCGGTCCGTTGACGGTCATCCAGGCGTACTCGTCGATCGAGGCGTTCCAGGAACACTCCGCATGGATGGGCCCGAACGTGCCACGACTCGCAGCCCTGCTCGAATCCCTCCCGCAGCCCCCAGTCCTGCTACAGCAGGTGCCGCTCAGCGGACACGCCAAAGAATCCCTCGCTGCGGCACGATGATCCAACCCCCCGGCCGCAGCCGCGGGCTCCTCGGCTGGCGTGCTGACGCGGCGAATACGTTGAGCTCCCGCCGCTGATCTGCGGTGGGAGCCTCAACGTCGGCCGTCCAGGCTGGATTCGACGGGCTTTCACAGTGGACAGAAGCGGGGTATAGTCCGCTTACGTGAGCGGGGAAGCCCGCCTCTCCTCAGAAGGGAACCTCATGAGCTACCTGCCAAATGGGGCGATCGTCCTACCGGCCGGCGAGGGCCGGCCGATCCCGGGCGACGGCCTGCTGATCCCCAACCTGGTTGGCAAGGTCGCCGCCGACCAGGGCTCGGGTTCCATCGCCGTGATGGAGGGGACGGCGAAGCCCGGTTTCGGGCCGCCCGCCCATATCCATCACACCAGCGAGGAGCTTTTCTATGTCCTGCAGGGCCAGATGGACTTCCAGGTCGGCGACCAGCGGGTAAGCGCCACGCCGGGCACGCTCGTCATGGTGCCGCGCGGAACAGTCCACGCGCCCCGGGTGGTCGGACACGAGGAGGCCAGGTTCCTGGTCATGTTCGCGCCCGCCGGCCCGGACGGGCTGTTCTACGAGATAGCCGCACTCGCTCAGGAAAACGGCGGGGTCATCAACGACAATGACTCGCGCATCGAGGCACTTGCGCTCAAGTACGACACGGAGCACGTCGGGCCCCCGCTGCAGTAAATCAACGAGCCCCCACCTGGAAAATCAAGGCACTGCATCTCCGATAGATCGTCAACTGGCGAGCCGCGCCGATACCACCCGCTGAACGTGTTGGTGAGGCCGAGCGAGCCAGAGCGTCAAGGCCCTGGCTCGCAAGGAGCCTCTCTCAACCCTTGAGCAGCTGCCTTGCCATGACCACTCGCTGAACCTGGTTGGTGCCCTCGTAGATCTGGGTGATCTTGGCGTCGCGCATCATGCGCTC
>JBOHCW010000624.1:0-2470 GCA_050725375.1 Actinocrinis sp.
CACCCAGCGGCAGCCCCGCCGCTCCCCCGAGCGGATCGCCGTCGCCGTCATCGGGGTGCCCGATCGATATGACCCTGCACGTGCTGGGCGTGGGCGTCGCGGTTTGTATCCGACCACTGACAAGCTGATCGCTAAGGCACCAAGTAAGTGTGGCAAAGCCGGACACCCACCGCTGCAGGTAGCTGCACGTTAGTATGTCGCTCGCGCCGAGGTGCCTTCTAAGCACTTGGTCGCAGGTTCGAGTCCTGCTGGGGGCACTAGGTGGACGGCCGCGACGCGGTTGGCGCGGATTCGGGGGGCGCAGGCCAGGTGCTTGAGAAGGCACCTGGCCGATCGCAACCGGTCTGACACGTCGAGAGGACGACGATGGGCAAGCGCGCGATCGCGGCTGGAGCCGCGATCCTGCTCAGCTGTGGGCTGGTCTCGGCGTGCCATCCGGGGACCCCTGAGGTCCGGGCGACGACGCCGGCCGCGCACGCGTCGGACACCGCCGCGGCGAGCGAGGCCAGGGCGCTCCAATCGCTGCAGGCATGGCTGGCCGCTCCGGAGGCCGGGACGATGTCCTTCAGCACGATCGAGACGAACGCGGCGGACGGCGGCACGTCGACCAGCCGCCAGGTCTCCGGCCGGTTCGACCCGGTGTCGCTGACCGGCTCGCAGACCGGCACGCGGAACGTGCTCGGCGGCGGCGCGCCGACGACGCAGGACCCGGTCAAACTGGTCGAGCTGGGCGGGGTCATGTACTCGTCGATCCCGACCGCGCAGCTGCCCGCGTACGCGGGCCGCACCTGGTTCCAGAACGACCTGTCCACCGCGCGCGCGACCGGTTCGACGCACTCGGTCTGGTGGTTGGCGCTCGATCAGCTCGACAAGGTGCAGCGCGACGGTCCGAGCGAGGTGGACGCGAAGTCCGCGGTCGAGTTCACCGGCACCGTGGATCTCAAGACGATCCCGGCGGCGGCCGCGATGCTGAAGAAGTCGGCGATCTTCACGAGCGCGGGGACGACCGAGGTGTCCTTCGACCTGTACACCGACCTGGGCACCGGTGCGCTGGTACGCGTTACGTACCGGCTCGGCCTTCAGGTGTCCGTGGACGCGACGCCGACCGCGAACAGCACGGCCGGCTACCAGGTCGACTTCGGCAGCTTCGGCGTCCAGCCCACGCCGAGCTCGTCACCGATCCTCGCGCCGAACCCGACGCTGGTGACGGCCAGCTCGACGTCGAGCACCATGCTGTGCCAGTTGACGCTGTTTTAGATTTAAGCGATCACCGGCGCGTTAAGCCCGGTTCGCCAAGGACGAAACACCGGTGCCGGCAGATGATCATTGATATCTGATCACCCGTCAGCACCGCGATTGGCCAATCGCTGAATTCAACCGCCGATCTAATACGCGTTGCTTTTCACGCTAGGCGACGGAGATGTCGTCCGCGTAGTACGACGGCTGCACGTACCAGCCATGGAGGTAAATGGTCACGCTCGTCGTCGACGCGCCCGTGGTGAAGGCCACCGAGAGCTGGCTGTACGCGCCGCCAGTGCCTGGCGTCCATGTGCTCACGTCGGACGTGCCCGTGCCCGTCACGCCTATATATACGTACGAGCCGTTGACCCAGCTGCTCAGCGTGTAGTGCGTGTTCGGGCTCACGCTGATCGTCTGCGAGCACTGCGCGTCATCCGAGTTCGACGGCGCGCCGAGCAGCGCGTGATTGCCGCCGTGCACCGGGCTCGACACCACCGAGCCGAGGTTGCCGGTACAGCTCCACGGCGAGAGCGAGCCGGACTCGAAGCCGCCGTTGACCACCTTGTTGCCGCCGCCCCCGCCGGTCGGCGAGGCGGACGGGGACGAGCTGGGCGACGAGCTCGGGCTGCTCGACGGCGACGAGGACGGAGAGGTCGACGGCGACGAGGACGGAGAGGTCGACGGCGACGGCGAGGTGCTCGGCGACGAGGACGGCGTCGTGCTCGGACCGCCGGTCGGCGTGGCGCAGCTCGCCGTGGAGCCGTTGACGTCGTTGACCGCGTCGTTGAACAGCGTCGCGCCCGGATCGAGGTCGTAGAGCGAGAACATCATGAAGCCGGCATAGCCGCCGCAGTGCACGTAGTCGGCCCTTGCCTGGAGCGACTGCGGAGACTCGCCGCCGTAGAAGTTGGTCCCGTCGTAGAAGTACGCGGACCGCGTCGTTGGATCCCAGAACGTGTCGGACGGGTTCGCGACGATGTTGGAGATCTCCTTGTACATCGCCACACCCGGCACGCTGCCGGACAGCGTCATGCCCGCGGACGGGCCGCTGGCGCTCTGATACAGGCCGTGGTTGGCGCCGGCCTGCACGCCGGTCCAGCCGCGATAGTAGAAGGGCACGCCCACGGTGAGTTTGTTCGCGGGGAAGCCGCCGGATATCCCGTACTGCGGATCACCGGTCGTCCACGCCTTCATGCCGCCGTCGATGCTGTACGTCTCGTTGCCGCCCGGG
>JBOHCW010000625.1:0-7758 GCA_050725375.1 Actinocrinis sp.
GCGCCGGCCCGCACGGCCGCCGCCACACCCTTTCGCGGGTTACTTATCAGTGCCCTTCTAACGAATCTCCGAGGTCTCCCGTTCGTCGTGAGACCTGTCCGGCGCGGGAGCGTGGGTTACCTGTGCGCGGCGCTGGTCACGCGGCGTCAGAAATGCCGGAGCCCACCAGTTGTAGCGCCCGAGCAGCCGCATCGTCGCGGGCACGAGCAGCGCGCGCACGAGCGTGGCGTCCACGGCGATGGCGACGACCATGCCGATCCCGATCAGCTTGGTGATCACGATCTGGCCGGTCGCGAAGCCGGCCGCGACCAGCATCAGCAGCAGCGCGGCCGCGGTGATGATCCGTCCGGTGCGTTGCAGCCCAGCGGCGACGGCCGCGCGGTTGTCGCCGGTGGCCAGCCATTGCTCGCGCACCGCCGACAGCAGGAAGACCTCGTAGTCGGTGGCGAGCCCGAACAGCACCGCGAGCACGAGGATCAGCACGGTCGGTTCGAGGTAGCCGGTGGTGCTGACGCCCAGCGCGCCCGCCAGGTGCCCGTCCTGGAAGATCCACACCAGTACGCCGAAGGAGGCGCCGAGCGAGACCAGGTTCATCACGACCGCCTTGACCGGCAGCACCAGCGAGCGGAAGGAGAGCAACAGCAGTACGAAGGTGACCGCCGCCATGACCGCGAGCATCCACGGCAGTCCGGCGCCCAGGCTCGCCATCTCGTCGACGGTGCCCGCCGGATCGCCGCCCACCAGCAGGTTCGCGCCGGGCACGCTCAGGCCCCTGATCTCCTGCACGGCGGCGCGCGCCGGGTCGCCGGCGAAGTAGCCGGGATAGTCGACCGACAACAGCGTCGCGTCGCCGCGCTGTGCGGTCACGTTCACGCCGGTCACGTCCGGCAGCGCGCGGACACGATCTTGCGCGGACCGGACGGCAGCCGCGTCCGAGGTGTCGACGAGCACTTGGATCGGGCTCGGCTTTGACGCGTGGAACTCGCTCTCGATCCGCTGCGCCACGATCCTGGCCGGGTCCGCGGCCGGCAGGGTTCGCTCGTCGACACTGCCGAAGCGCACGTGCATGAGCGGCGCCGCGAGTACGAACAGCACGACGAGCACTCCGGCGACGTAACGCACCGGGTGCCGCATCACGCCGTGCGCCAGACGTGCCCATGCGCCGTTGCCGTCAACCCCCTGACCTGAGTCGACGTCGGCGCTTCCGGCCCGTCCACGTCGCCGCATCGGAATGCGCAGTCCATTGACACGCTCGCCGAGTCCGGCCAGTACCGCCGGCAACACCGTCAGGGCACTGATCATCGCGACGAGTACCGCGGCCATCCCGCCGTACGCCATCGAGTGCAGGAACACCTGCGGAAAGACCAGCAGGCTGGCCAGCGAGAGCATCACCGTGAGCCCGGATACCAGCACGGTGCGGCCCGCGCTCGCGACGGTCCGTGCCGCCGCGTCCGCCGGTTGCGCTCCCGTGCGTAATTCGGCGCGGAAGCGGCTGACCACCAGCAGGGAGTAGTCGATCGCCATGCCGAGTCCGAGCAGGGTGATGCTGTTGACGGCGAACGTCGACACGTCGGTGAACGACGCGATCACGCGCGTCGCGCTCAGTGCGCCGAGCACCGCGAGCACACCTACCAGCAGCGGCAGGAGTGCGGCGACCAGTCCGCCGAAGACGAGCACCAGCAGCACCAGGACGATCGGCATCGCGATCATCTCGCCCTTGGTGACGTCCTTCTTGGTCTGGTCGTCGAGGTTCGCTTCGGCGGCGACGGCCCCGCCGACCTGCGTCTGTACGCCCGGCGCCGCGAGTGAGTCCTTGATCGCGTCGTAGTCCGCGCGCTTGCCGCTGTCATCGAGCGCGCGAAGGTGTACGACGGCGTACGTCGCGTGCCGATCGCTCGACGCGAGGCCCGTCGCCCCGTCGTAATAGCTGGTCACGCCCGCGACCTGCGGCATCGCCCGCAACGTGTCGACCCGCCCGGTCACGGCGGCCCGGAACGCCGGATCGTCGACAGTCGCCGCAGGATTCGTGTACAGCAGCACGACGTCCGGATTCTGATTCCCGAGCTGCGCGGAGATCGCCGTGGCCGCGCGCGCCGACTCGCTGCCGGGGTCCTCGAAACCCCCGGCGACCAGGCGCGAGAACAGGCTCGCGCCCCAGACCACACCCAGCACCACGACGGCCAGCGCGGCGAGCAGCACCGCGCGACGACGGCCGGCCATCGTCCTTCCCCAAGATTCGAGCATGCCGCTCCCCAGGTAACACGTACACCGATGTTCGGATTGCGTCGAGTCTAACTCGTACACCTGTGTACGCAATAGTGGGGTGGGTGGGCCTCCCCTTACTGCCCGCTGCCTCGACGCGGGTACCTGGAATGATCGGCGGGTGGCGGTGGACCGGTGGGTGGCCGTCTTCGACGGCGCGGCGAGGGGATGGTCGGCGGTCGGCGCGCTGATTTGCCCGGCGCGGTCTGGCGGTCTGGCGGTCTGCGCGTGTGCGGTCCCGATTGTCCGTTTCAAACGGACAACGAACCCTGACATCCATCGTCCGGCGCCGGACGGTGCCGGCTGGCGCCGTGATCAGCCGGCACTGCGTCCGAGCGTCTTATCGCCCGGTTGTCCGTTTCAAACGGACAACGCCGCTGACCGGGCGGGCCGGGTTCGCCGCGGGCCGGGCGGATTCGGAGGCGGCGAGTCTGCGGATGCTCAGCTTCGTCGGTGTCTCCGTGCGGATACCGGTAGACGATCGCGAGGTCGGTCCCGTGGTCGTGCCGGGGGAGTATTGGACGGGGCGGTGGCACTGGTCGAGACGCTCGCCGGTCGGCAAGTGCCCAGGGGCATGAACCCGGCGTTGGCGTGATGGATGTCGACGTCTTGACTTGGCGCGTCCAGGCATCACACGGTGCCGGGTTGCCGGTTCTGGCCGCGCGATCGCCTGAGATCCGCTCTGCCCTTAGCGGCGGACGCTGAGTAGCCGACCGGTTCCAGCCGATATGACAGCTCTGACTATGGGGGCTGGCGGCCCACAGCGTCGGGCCCGACCTGCGGATGTAACGCCATGAGGCCTCGGTGCGCCTGTTTCCCAGCGAGTTGCCGGCGCGACCTACCCCCTCCGGCCGGGCCGGCGGTGGAACTCGCGGAGCCTGCGGCGGCGCGTCGGAGCTGACCCCCCGGCGCGCGCCGCAGGCCCCTTCTTCGATCGATTCGCTAGTTCTGCCGCAGCGCCGGCGTCGGGATCGGCGCGTTGAGCGCGGTCGCGCCGGCGTCGACGCCACCTGCGCACGTGTTCGGCGGGTCGGTGGTCACACCGCGCGAGGACGGCGTGTCGGCTGCCCAGAACATGTAGCCGAGCAGGCCCGGCGTCCTCCCGGCTCCCGCGGGCGCCGCGCTCCGCAACCACGAACTGGTCGAGTCCTTCTGGCCGAGCAACATCGGGTTCTGCGACAGTGCAGTGTCCCAGTCGCTCACATAGGTGATGCCGCCGATGGACAGCATGACCCTGACGCCGTGGCCGGTGAAACAGTTGACGATGTCCTGCGTCATGCCGACCGGGACGCCGTTCGCGTCGCCGGAGTCTGTCGCCGGAGTTTTTCGTGCCGTTGAGCAGCTTGAGCAGATTGACGAAGCTGAGCACGACCGGGTTCACCGACGGACGTCCGTCGACACGGTTGATCAGCCAGTGGTTGTTCGCGTCGAAGTTCGCCGCCGAACGCACGGTGCCCCACAGGCACGCGTCGTTGCAGGAGGTCGCTCTCTCGCCTGGTCGCGCCTATCGGTGGTTCTCGTGGCCGCGCGGTGAGTGCTTCTCGTGGTACCTCAGCACCCTGCTGAGCAGGCTGACCAGCCTCTCGCGCTCCGGCTCGTTCAACGGGGCCAGCACCTCGTCCTGGATGTCCGCGACGAGGCGGTCAAGCTTTCGCAGCCGGGTGCGTCCCGAAGCGGTGATGGTGACGACGTTGCGCCGCCGGTCGTCGGGATCGGGCGCGCGCTCGACAAAGCCCTGATCGGCCAGCTCGTTGAGCAGCGCCACCATGTCGCTGCGATACACGCCGGTCCGCGTGCTGAGCGCGGACTGGCTCGCCGGGCCCAACTCGTCCAGCGACACGAGCACCGCGTAATGCCACTTGCGCGCGCCCGCCTCGGCCATGCCGTCCGTCACGAGCCGGTCGGCGTACAGCGCGTTGATCGCCAGCAGCCGACTCGGCAGGTTGCGCAGCTTCTCGGGCGTCGGCGGCACAGGTGTGCCGTCACCGGACTCCGCCGCGCCGACACCGTCATCGCTTGTCATGGGCGCATCCTACCCATTGCATTAGTCGGACTAACGATCTAACATCGTTCGTGTCACTAACGTTAGAGCAGCAAACGATTGACGAGAGAGGCCACGACCATGCCGACCGCCAACGTCCTCGACTCCTACCTCGCCTACATCGATACGGACGCCGACAGCGCCGCCGATGATTTCGCCACGTCCACCCATCCCGCCACACAGTCCGCCACCCATCCCGCCAGACGGTCCGCAGGCCCCGTCGTCGTCTTCCTGCACGGGAACCCGACCTCGTCCCACCTGTGGCGCAACGTCATCCCGCACCTCGCCGGCAGTGTTCGCGCGCTCGCGCCCGACCTGATCGGCATGGGCGCTTCGGGCAAGCCCGACATCCCGTACGACTTCACCGACCACGCACGCTACCTGGACGCCTGGTTCAACGCACTCGACCTGCGCGACGTCGTGCTGGTCGGGCACGACTGGGGCGGCACGCTCGGCCTCGACTGGGCCGCCCGACACCCGGAGCGGGTGCGCGGCGTGATCCTGCTGGAGGCGATCCTCAAGCCGCTGTCGATGCCCGAACTTTCCGCGCCCGCCCGCGCTCGATTCGGCGAGTTCCGCACCCCCGGCGTCGGCGAGCAACTGGTGCTGGAGCAGAACATCCTCATCGAGACCGCGTTCAAGGGCGGCGTGCTCAACCCGCTCGACGACGAGGCGATGGCGCCCTACCGCGCGCCGTATCCGACCCCTGAGTCCCGCCGCCCGCTGCTCGCCTTCACCCGGATGCTGCCGCTCGACGGCGAGCCCGCGCACGTCGCCGCCCGCGTCGCCGAGTTCGACGCCTGGCTCGCCGCGTCGGCGCAGGTGCCCAAACTCCTGCTCACGTTCGACTCCTCGCCGACGCTGCTGATCCAGGCCGACCAGATCGCCTGGTGCCGCGAGCACCTCGCCGCCCTGACGGTCGAGCACCTCGGCCCGGCCGGCCACCACGCGCCCGAGGACCAGCCCGACGCGATCGGCGCCGCCATCGCCGCATGGCTGGACGCACGCGGACTCGCGCCCCGCCCGTAAAACCCCGGTGGCCCGCTCCGACAGGGGGGAGCGGGCCACCGGTAAGCGATGTGACAATCAGCGATCAACCGGGACGAGCAGGGCCGCGAGCAGTTTCGGCGCCGGCTACAGGCTCTTCCAGGTGATCGAGAACGAGCCGCCGGACAGCGCGGACACGGTCGCCTCGGGCGTGCCGGACGAGGAGACCATGTCGATCCCGACCGGGTTGAAGCCCGACAGCGTCGAACCGTTGACCAGGCTGTTCGCGAAGCCGACCGTGCCGAAGTCGGCCAGCGGCAGCACCCCGCCGCTGTACGGCGCCTCGGCGATCACCTCGGCCGAGGTCCGCTTGGCGCTGTTGAGCTTCTTGGTCACCGAGTGGCTCCAGCCGCGCGTGGAGTCGGCGATGGTCAGGGTGAAGCCGCCGGACCCGTACGTGACGCTCTCCGAGATCGAGTCGCCCGGTCGCACTGTGCTGTTATACGTGACCGGATACTTCGGGTACATCTCGTACCAGGCCGAGTACGACGCGACGCCGCCCGAGCAGTCCGCCTCGGTACCGGTCTGCTCGACCGAGTTGCTGTTGTAGCCGTCGAGGCCGACCCAGAAACTGGAGTACCCGTCGCCCTTCGAGCAGTCCACGGCGGGCTGCGCGAACGTGGTGCTCACGCCGGTGAAACCCGACCCGGTCGCGGCGTAGCCCGACCAGTTCGTGCTGGTCGTCGTGGTGCCCGTGGCGCCGTGGCCGTGGCTGACGAAGAACGGCGTGACGCCGTGGCCGCTCAGGCGCATCGGCGCGTGCACGATCGGGCCGGCCGCGAGCGTGGGCAGCGTCACGGCGCCGGCGAGCGGCGCGACCGAGAGCATGGCGGCCGCCGCGGCGCGCAGAGGGCGGTGGAAGAGGAACACGTTACGCCTCCGATAAAGATCGTCCGTGGGTACGGCGCAGAGACGCGTACACGCCGCCGACCTCGTAGGACGGCAGCCCGCAGCGCGCCGGCGCGTTGAAGCGCCTTTTCGCAGTGAAGACGCGTGACGCGCACAACGCAATCCCCTGCGAGGGGGATCTTTCGTAAACCCTTTTTCTCCCGCGACGAAGACACGCCGCCGTGACTCACGATCCTTATTCAGTGCCGACGGCCACGTCCCGCGTGACGCCGGACGGGTCGGCCGCGCGGTCACCTTACCGGCGTCCATGGCCGCCAGTGGCGGGGACTACCAGCCGGTCACACCTGGTCGAGCGGGATGAGCCGGTCGATGCCGCGCGCGTCGAGATAGGCCTTGTCGCCGGCGCGGCTGGCCTTCACCACGGCGGGCCGCACGCCCTTGTCTATCAGCCTCATGTACGGCTCGAAGAACGGCGTCCACGGCACGAGGCCGTCCGGCAGGACCAGCGCGGTGTCCCGGTGCAGCGGCTGCGGCGGGTGCCGGTCGTACTCGCGGGCGAGGCTCGCGATCGTGGCGCCGATCGGCTTGAGCTCGCGGTCGTTGGTGTAGACGCCCAGGTCGTACTCGAGCGGGTTGAACCCGGTGAAGGACCGGTTCACCTCGTGCGAGCACCACCAGGTCACGCCCCAGAAGTCCTCGCAGCCGGCCATGTTCCTGATCGACTGCTCGGTCCACGACGGGATCAGCGACGGGTCCATCCACACCTCGGACACGCCGGTCTCCTCGATCCACACCTGGCGGTGCGGGTCGGTGTGGAAGGCCTTGATCAACTCGATGAAGTACTCCGAATAGTGCAGCGACGGCGTGGACATCGGGCCGTAGGTGCTGAAGACGTCCGCCCAGCCGGCCCAGGTGTGATTGGCGCTGAGCGTTCCGGCGGTGCCGAGCGCGTCCCGGCTGAAATAGTCGTCGTTGAGCCAGGGATAGTGGTCGATCCCGGCGACGTTCAGCCGTCCGGGCGCCGCCTGCTCGGCCGCCGAGAACATCGCACGCAGCCACCGGTCGCCGACCGCCGGGGCCACGTCGATGCCGAACGGCTGGGCGAACCAGTAGATCTCGTTCGACAGGTCGAAGCCGAGCAGGCCCGAATGGTCGCCCAGCCCCGCGCCGAGCGCCGCGAACAGCCGCTGCTGGGCGGCGATCGCGTCGGGGTCGGTGAACAGGTTCGTCACCTGGCCGTTCCCGTTGTCGATCAGCCAGGGCGGAACGAACAGGAACCCGCTCACCGCGCCGTCGAGCACCGTCACCTCGACGTCGAGCCGGTGCGCGCGGGCGAGATCGAGCAGCTGTCTGACGCGCCCGACCATCTCGCCGTTGACGTGGTGCGCGTTCGGCTGCAACTGCGGCCAGAGCCCCATGATGCGGATGTGGTCCATGCCCAGCGCCTCGATGTCGGCCAGGTCGGCGTCGATCGAGCGCGCGTCCCAGTCCGACCACGAGTACCACCAGCTTCGGCTGGGCGTGTAGTTGAGCCCGAGCCGCACGCGCCGGTCGTGGTG
>JBOHCW010000626.1:0-2808 GCA_050725375.1 Actinocrinis sp.
CCTACCCGCAGAACGTGCTGTCGTCCCCGGCCGCCAAGTGGGTCGCGGGCACCGCGTACCGAGTGGGTTTCGGCCAGGTTCCGCAGAGCGTCAACCTGTAGACAATTGACGGTCAATCAGCCGGTGCGGCTTTCGTGGTGCATGTCCGGACACGACGAAGGGCCGCACCCGCCTCCCGGCGGATCCGGCCCTTCGTCCTCGTGCTTAGTGCGCCCGCGCCGTCCGCTACGAACCGGCGGTGGCGTGCTCGGCCGGCTTGGCCTTCGCCGCCGGCTTCGCGGCGTCGGACGTCAGGTCGACGACCGCGGCCTCGGCCGCGTGGCGCTTGATCGAGTCGATTCCGTTGAGCGCGGCGGGTTTGGTCGGGTACGCCTCGCCGACCGCGATGATCTGGCCGTTGCCGGCCTTGAGGCGGAAGCGGTACTTGCCGCCCGCATCCGTGTAGAGCTCGAACTTGCCGGCCATGCCCCATCTCCCTTTCTCGTAGGGGAGCGATGACAGATGACAGATAGAGAACTACCGCGACACGCCCGCCGCCGCCGGATTTACTAGCCCGTTCAGGCGACTTGCGCCACTGGGGCAGGCCGCGAGCCGCGCCGCGATCATCAGTGTCCTGTCTCGCGCCGCCGTCCGACCGGCGTCGCCCGCGCCGCCCGAAGCGGCCCGTATGTCCACGCACCCCTTGACACGCTTGTGGCTCAAGTGTTCACTGCGGCTCTGGAGAGCGCTCTCCGAAGACACTGGCCGACTCGGCAGACTCCGACGAAAGGCAAGGCGCACATGATCAGACCTCGATGGCCGTCCGCTACGGGCGCGGACTCGGGACCCGTACGTCGCGGACGTGCCCGGACCGGGCGCACGCTCGCGGTGGCCGTCGCCGCGCTCGGGCTCGTCACCGGGTCGGCGCTCAGCGCCACGGCCGCCACGCAGAACGCCGCGAGCGTTCACGGCGCCGATGCCGGACTCGGGTTCGGGCTGCCGCGCACCGGGGGCGACCTCGGTCCGAACGTGATCGTGTTCGACCCGTCGATGGCGCAGGACTCGATCCAGAACACGCTGAACACGATCGCCGCGCAGCAGGTGCCGAACCAGTTCGGCACCGAGCGGTACGCCCTGCTGTTCAAGCCGGGCAGCTACGGCACCGCCGCGAACCCGCTCGTGTTCGAGGTCGGCTACTACACCAGCGTGGCCGGGCTCGGACAGGACCCGTCCGACACGGTGATCAACGGCTCGCTCGACGTGTACAACCAGTGCTTCGGCGGCGACCAGAACAACTGCAACGCCACCGACAACTTCTGGCGCTCGGCCTCGAACCTGACGATCAACGTCGCGGGCCAGTCCGGCTGCAAGGGCAACACCGAGTTCTGGGCCGCCTCGCAGGCCTCGCCGATGCGCCGGGTGATCGTCAACGGCGGCGTGACGCTGATGGACTACTGCGACGGCTCGCCGGACTACGCCAGCGGCGGCTTCATCTCCGACTCGCGGTTCACCGGCGGCACGGTGGTCAACGGCTCGCAGCAGCAGTACATCGTGCGCAACTCGGACCTGGACGGCTGGACCAACGGCGTGTGGAACCAGGTGTTCTGCGGCGACAACGGCGCCCCGGCGCAGAGCTTCGCCGCGAACTCCGGACAGGGCGGTCCCGCGCCGTACACCACGCTGGCTACCTGCCCGGCGACCCAGGAAGCGCCGTATCTGTACCTTGACGCGTCAGGGCACTACCGCGTCTTCGTGCCGTCCCTGCAGAAGAACTCCAGCGGCACCACGTGGGCGAACGGCCACACGCCGGGCACCTCGCTCTCGCTCAACTCCTTCTACGTGGTCAGCCCGTCGAGCAGTGTGACCGAGATCAACATCGCACTCGCCCTCGGCGACAACCTGCTGTTCACCCCGGGCGTCTACAACCTGCCGCGCACCCTGCGCGTGTTGCATCCGAACACGAAGATCCTCGGCCTGGGCTTCCCGACCCTGATACCGACGCACGGCCAGACCACGATGGACGTCGCCGACGTCGGCGGCGTGAACATCACCGGCCTGATCTTCGACGCCGGACCGGTCAAGTCGCCGACGCTGCTGACCATCGGCTGGAAGGGATTCCCGCTCAGCCACGCCAAGGACCCGGTGACCGTGGACGACGTGTTCTTCCGCGTCGGCGGCGCGACCGCCGGCAGCGTGGACACCGCGTTCGTGGACAACAGCAACGACTCGATCCTGGACGACGTGTGGTCCTGGCGGGCCGACCACGGCGCGGGCGCCGGCGTCTGGACCGGTGACCGGGCCGACACCGGCCTCACGGTCAACGGCGACCGGGTCACCGCGTACGGACTGGCGGTCGAGCACTACCAGAAGAACGAGACCGTGTGGAACGGCCAGGGCGGCACGGTGATCTTCTTCCAGAACGAGAACCCGTACGAGGTGCCGGATCAGGCCTCGTGGATGGCGGGCCCGACGCAGAAGGGCTACCCGGCCTTCTACATCCCCAAGGGCGTCAGGACCTTCCAGGGCTACGGCATGGGCAGCTACTCGTTCTTCAACCAGGGCGTGGACATCCACAACTCCGTGGCGTTCCAGGCCCCTGACACGCCCGGCGTGCAGTTCCACGACATCCTTACCGTGTTCCTGACCGGCTCCGGCGGCATCGACTCGGTGATCAACGGGACCGGCGCGGCGGTCAGTTCGTCCTTCGGCGGCCCGGCCGACCTGGTCTCCGACCCGTAAGGGATCGGAGCCGGACGGTCACGCGTCGGATATCGGCGCCAGCAACGCGGCGATCCGCCCGGCCTGTCCGGTGCGCAGCCGGACCTGCAC
>JBOHCW010000627.1:0-9798 GCA_050725375.1 Actinocrinis sp.
CTCGGCGGCCTACCGGCCGCCGAGCGCTGCCGTCAGCTCACTCGCCGCGCGAGCGCACGATCAGGTCGGCGAGCAGCGCGAGGGTCCCGATGATCATCCCCGCGAGGAAGATCAGCACCGTGTCCGAGGCGATGCGCACCGGGTGGCTGGCCATGTCGTAGATCGCCTTCGCGATGCCGATGCCGACCAGCCACAGCGCCGGCGGCATCAGGACCTTGAGCGGGTTGAAGTACATGACCATCCGCAGCACCTGCAGGATGTACCGGTAGGCGTCGCGGACGAACCTGAACTTCGAGACGCCCGCGCGCTTCGCGTAGTCGATGGGCATGTACGCCACGTCGTGCTGGTTCGACAGGAACGCCAGCGTGATCGTGGTGACGCAGGAGAAGCCGGGGGGCAGCAGCCGCAGGTAGGGCAGCGCGATCTCGCGGCGCATGGCCCGCAGACCCGAGTTCAGGTCCGGGATGCGCTGGTTGACCAGCCGCTCGGCGATCTTGCGGATGAGCCACTTGGCCGGCACGCGCAGGAGCTTGTGCGTGCCCTCCTCCGTGGTGCGCGCGCCCACGACCTGGTCGATGCTGGCGTCGGTGTCCAGCATGTCGACCAGCTCGGGGATGCGCTCGTTCGGGTACGTCATGTCGGCGTCGGTCCACACGACGATCTCGCCGCGGGCCATCTGCGAGCCGATGCGGCGCACCGTGCCGGCCCCGCCGTTGCGGCGGAAGGCGACCACCTTGAGGTTCGGGTAGTCCTCCTCGGCCGCCAGCAGCACCTGCAGCGTCTGGTCGGTGGACGCGTCGTCCACCGCCAGCAGTTCATAGGTGTAGCCCGCGCCGTCCATGGCGGCGCTGATGCGCTTCACCTCCATCAGCACGTGGGCGTCCTCGTTGAAGCAGGGCAGGACGATGGTCACGTGCGGGGCCTCGCCCTGCTGCGGCGAGGCGCCGGCCGGCGCACCGGCCGCGGCCGGACGGGCCGGATCTGTGAGCAACACGCGTGCGGCTTCCCTTCCAATTCGAACCGTGGGCGTCCCCAGGGTAGTCAGCACTGCAAATGTTTGGCCACGCGCCCGCCGGGAAGGGCCGCCCGCACCACCGCGGGGCCGAGGGCACAAGGGCTCTTAGACAGCTCTCATCCGGTACACCTATCGTCCACCGGCTGACGCCGCCCCCGCGCCGTATTCGAACAGTTTACGGAATCTGATGGGCAGGGAATCCGACGCAGTGCCCCCGAACACCGCAGGGCAGGGCCGTCCGGGCGACTTGCCGGACGGTGGCGGTACGCGTGTGGCTCCTTACCTCGTGTTACCTCGTGGTCACGACGATGGCGCCGTCATCGCCCTTCTCGATCCGCAGCGCGCTGAGATCGGGGACGACCAGGTCGGCGTCCAGCTCGCCGGCCGCGTGCGTGGTCGCCACGGCCACGGTCCGCGCCCCCGCGCCGCGAGCCGCCGCCAGCCCCGCCGGCGCGTCCTCGAACACCAGGCAGCGCTGCGGCGGCGCCGCGACCAGCTTGGCACCGAGCAGGAACGGCTCGGGGTCCGGCTTGCCGCGGCCGACGTCGTCGATGGTCACCAGGAGCGGCGCGGCGATCCCGGCGGCGGCCAGCCGGACCCGGGCCAGCGAGCGCCCGGCCGAGGTGACCACGGCCCAGCGTCCGGGCGGTGCGGCGGCCAGCAGCTCGGCGGCGCCGGGCAGCAGCAGCACGTCGCCGGTGTCGGTCCGCTCCAGCTCGTCGAGCCGCGCGGCGGCCTGGCCGATCAGCTCGGCGGGCAGAAGGTCGGCTAGGATCTCGCCCGCCGGACGCCCGTGCCTGGGCACGAGCGCGAACCGGTCGGCTGGAATCGGGAACTCGGCGGCGACGGTCTCCCAGCCGCGCAGCACCGAAGCCGTCGAATCGACCAGCGTGCCATCCATGTCGAACAGTAGGGCGTCCACCTCGAAGCGCATGATCGTCGAGTGTAGCCAGGCCGGGCCGACGGCCGGTGAACTCGCGGCCGGGCCGGGTTCCTGGAGGCTTTCTTCAGGTGGCCCGGTTACCTTCGGCGCGAAGGGAGCAGTGTGTCGATCGTCAGCAGCGTGATCTCGTCCCGGCGTTGGAAGACCTTCCTGCGTTACGCCGCCGGGTCGCTGGTCGCCACTGCCTGCAGCGAGATCGTGCTGGTCGCGGCCTACGGGCTGATCGGACTCGGCGCGCAGGCGGCGTCGGTGGTCGCGTGGGTGTTCGGCGCGGTGCCCAACTACCTGCTCAACCGGCGCTGGGCCTGGCACGACCGGGAGCCGGGCCCGAAGGCGATGCTGCGCGAGATGCTGCCGTACTGGGTGATCACACTCGGCTCGGCCGCGCTGGCGATCGCCGCGACCACCGCCGCGGACGGCCTGGTACGGCACAGCGTCACCGGCCACGGCGCCCGCTCGGTGGTGCTGGCGGCCGTGTACTGCGGTGCGTACTGCCTGGTGTTCGTGATCAAGTTCGCGCTGTTCGACGGCTGGGTCTTCTCGCCCAAGCGTTCCGCCCCCGCGGTCGACTAGCCGCCGCCGGCCCGGACAAATCTTCTCAAGTCATCCCAGCGCCGCCACTTTCAGCTGACTTACAGAAAACTTCCAGGATTCGTGTAGAAACATTTCAGGATGAGCGCGCAGGATCAGCAGGTGACCTCCACCGCCGAAGAAACCGCCCCGCGCCTGCTCGTCGTGGACGACGAGCCGAACATCCGCGAACTGCTCTCGGTGAGCCTGCGCTTCTCCGGCTTCGAGGTGGTCGCGGCCGAGAGCGGGCGCGACGCGCTCGACTACGCCGAGCGGCACCCGCCGGACCTGGTGGTGCTCGACGTGATGCTGCCGGACCTGGACGGGTTCCAGGTGGCCCGGCGGCTGCGCGAGTCGCGGCAGGTGCCGATCCTGTTCCTGACCGCCCGCGACGGGGTGCAGGACAAGGTCACCGGGCTGACCCTCGGCGGCGACGACTACGTCACCAAGCCGTTCAGCCTGGAGGAACTGGTCGCGCGCATCCGCTCGGTGCTGCGGCGCACCCTCGGCGAGGCGCAGACCTTCGCCCGCTACCAGGTCTCCGACCTGGAGCTGAACGAGGACGCGCACGAGGTGCGCCGCGCCGGCCGGCTGATCGAGCTGTCGCCGACCGAGTACAAGCTGCTGCGCTACCTGATGCTCAACAGCGGCCGGGTGCTGTCCAAGGCACAGATCCTGGACCGGGTGTGGAACTACGACTTCGCCGGGCAGCACGGCATCGTCGAGTCGTACATCTCCTTCCTGCGGCACAAGATCGACGCCACCGGGCCGCGGCTGATCCACACCGTGCGCGGCATCGGTTACATCCTGCGCGAGCCGCACGAGGAGGGCTGAGCGTCCTTCCAGCGCCTTTTCAGGGCATAGTCTCTTCTTCGGCCCAGGCGCTTCGAAACAGCGACCAGCGACACGGCAGACCCGCTTCGGGCAGCGGACCGATCGAGCGAAAGTCACCGATGCGATGAGACTCCGACGCGCCCGCGTCGCGGCGGTCCGCGGCCTGCGCGCGCACGGCGTGCGCTGGTTTTGGCACCGCACGCCGCTGTGGACGCGCCTGGTGGCCGGAACGCTGGCGCTGGTCGCGCTCGGGCTGACGATCACCGGGATCATCGGCATCTCGCTGTTGCGCGACTACCTGGTCAACCAGAGCAGCCAGCAGCTGCGCGCGTTCGGCAGCGCGGTGGCCGAGGCGCACCGGTACAAGCCGATCAGCAGCCCGTTGAACTGCGGCGCGCTGCCGAACGACACCGCGACGGAACTGATCGCCTCGTCCGCCGGGCAGGTCGCCATCGCCTCGTCGTGCCCGGCCTGGGTCAACGACGCCGGAGTGCTGCCCGACCTGCCGGCCCGCAGCGACCTGATGTCGGCGGCACGAGCGCGCACCTCGTTCGTGACGGCCAACCGAGGCACGCCGGCGCTGCGCTGGGAGGTCGTCGTGGTGCCGATGATGTACCACATCTCGACCAACCCGACGCCGGGCGCCACGGGTACGGGCACGGGTACGAACGCAGCCGGAACCTCCGTGGTGCCCGCGGCCACCACTGCGCCCGGGTACGTCCTGGTCGCCACGAGCCTGAACGACGTCGACGGCACGGTCGCGCAGCTGACCCGGCTGGAGATCGCGGTCGACTCGGCGGTCGGCGCCGCGCTGATCCTGCTCGGGTACTTCATCGTGCGCACCGCGCTGCGCCCGCTCAATCACATCGAGACCGCGGCCGAGGCGATCTCGGCCGGCGACCTGTCCCGCCGTGTCCCGCAGGGCCATCCGAAGACGGAGACCGGCCGGCTGTCCCGCTCGCTCAACGGCATGCTCGGCCAGATCGAGGCGGCCTTCAGCGCCCGCGAGCGCTCGGAGGGCGCGGCGCGCGACTCCGAGGAGCGGATGCGCCAGTTCGTCGCGGACGCCAGCCACGAGCTGCGCACCCCGCTGACCTCGATCCGCGGCTTCGCCGAGCTGCACCGGCAGGGGGCGGTGGTCCCCGAGCGAGTGCCGGACCTGATCCGGCGGATCGAGTCGGAGGCGGTGCGGATGGGCGTGCTGGTCGAGGACCTGCTGCTGCTCGCCCGGCTCGACGAGCAGCGGCCGCTGGCCCACGACCGGGTGCACCTGGCCGCGCTGGCGGCCGAGTCGATCGCCGGCGCCCAGGCCCGCGCGCCCGGCCGGCGGATCGACCTGCACGTGGAGCACCCGAGCGTCGAACCGGTGGTCATCGGCGACGAGACGCGTCTGCGGCAGGCGCTCGACAACCTGTTGGACAACGCGCTGCGGCACACGCCGCCGGACGCGCGCATCTCGGTGCGCGTGCGAGCGAGTACCGATCCGAACGCACTCGCCGGCGGGACGGACGGCAAGGAACCCGGCACAGCACCTGATGCCGGCCGCGATGCCGCCGGTCCGCGCGTGTACCTGCTGGAAGTCGCCGACACCGGGCCGGGCTTGAGCCCGCAGGCGGCCGCGCACGTCTTCGAGCGCTTCTACCGGGCCGATCCCGCGCGCCAGCGCAACTCCTCCGTGGCCGATCGCGGGGCGGGGCTCGGCCTGGCGATCGTCGCCGCGATCACGGCGGCGCACGGCGGGACCGCGACCGTACACACGGCTCCCGATCAGGGCGCCCTGTTCCGGCTCACGCTGCCCGCGGCTCGCGCGTCAGCGCCGGTGGCGGACTCGGATGCGGATGCGGATGCGGATACAGGTATGGATATGAACCCTGACAGCGGAGTCGAGCCCGACGCGGGCACCGGTCTCGACGCGGGCGGCGACGCGGGTCAGCACTCTGCGGACCGGCCGGGGATGCGGGCCGGCACGCCGTAGTACAGCGGCTTCGCGCGTGGCTCGGCCTGCGGTTCGGGCAACCAGCCGTCGATCGACACCAGGCCGGGCGGCTGACGCACGCCAGTCTTTGCCGCGGGCCGGTTCGCTAAGGGTGTCGGCCGAGCGCGGCGTAACCCGAGTAGCGGCGTACGTCGCCGCCGAGCGGGTCGGGCGCGGCGCCGGGCTCGGGGCGCCAGTGGATCATGTCGGTCAGGCCCGGCTCGACCAGGTCGTAACCGTCCAGGACGTCCAGGATCTGCTGCCGGGTGCGGTAGTGGATCTGGTGGCTGGCGCGGGTGTAGACGGCCTCGGCGCGCCGGGCCAGCTGCGGCTGGTAGTCACTGGTGGCGTGGGTGATGCCGAGGTACGAACCGGGCGCGGTGGCCTCGCGGTAGGCGGCCACGACCGCCGCCGGGTCGTCCTGGTCCGCGACGAAGTGCAGCACCGCGATCATCAGCACCGCGACCGGGCGCGACAGGTCGAGCAGTTCGGCGATCGGCGCCCCGGCCAGCACGGTCCGCGGCTCCCGCAGGTCGGCGCGCAGCACGCCCACGTCCGGGACGTCGGCCAGCAGCGCCCTGCTGTGCGCGACCGCGACCGGGTCGCTGTCGACGTAGACCACGCGGGCGCGCGGGTCGATCGAGCGGGCCACGTCGTGCACCGCGCACGAGGCCGGGATGCCGGAGCCCAGGTCGAGGAACTGGTCCACGCCGCTGGAGGCGAGGTGGCGCACCATCCGGTGCAGCACACGCCGCTGGGCGCGCGCGATCTGCGGCATGTCCGGCAGGACCTTGATGTACTCCTCGGCGAGCGCGCGGTCGGAGGCGAAGTTGTGCGAGCCGCCGAGGTACCACCATAAAACTTAGTGCGTGGGAATGGTGGTTGAGGGACAATGAATGGTATGGGGATTACGGAATTCTGCGGGTGCGGTAAGTGCTTGGTCGGTGTTATCCGCCTGTCGCGGGTGACGGATTCCACGAATTCGCCGGAGAAGCAGACCAAGCAGGTTTCGCAGGCGATCGAGGCCGTGGGCGGGCACCTGATCGGCTGGGCCGACGACCTTGAGGTGTCGGGCGCGACGGACCCGCTCACCCGCCCGAAGCTGGGTCCGTGGCTGCGCGGGGAAAAGGGTCCGTACAGCGGAATCGTGGGCGCGGCGGTCGATCGGATCGGACGCAACGTTCAGGACGTGCTCAACACCGGATTCATGATCCACCGCACCGGGCGGCTTCTGGTGACCTACGGGCATGACGGCCCGTGGAATCTGGACGACACGAACGACGAGACCATGTTCATGTTTCAGGCCCTCGGCGCGCAAATGGAACTCCGGGCCATTCAGAAGCGCAACCGCGATGAAACCAAGCGAGCGCGGGACGCGGGCGAGCCGAAACAGAAGAACAGCTATGGATTCCGTTTCGTGCGGCTGACCCCCACGGGAAAAGTGCACCATGTGGAAATCGACCCGATCGCGGCGGCCGTCATTCGGGACGTGGCCGAGCGCATCCTGTCGGACGAGTCCGGGACGGTCACCTACGCCACCGAGGCCGCGCGGCTGACCCGTGCCGCTGTCCCCAGCCCGAGCGACCACCGGGCGCTGATGTACGGGCGCGAGCCGCAGGGCCACCCGTGGACCCCGCTGACCGTCAAGGGGATCTTGACCAGCGAGGCCGCGCTCGGCTACCTGATGCACGACGGGCGCGCGGTCACCGGCCCGGACGGACACCCCCGGCGTATGTGCGAAGGGCTGTGGGATAGGGCCACGCATGACGCGCTGGTCAAGGCGTGCGCGCCGAAGTACGCCGGGAGCCGGGCGCCGCGCGGAGTCAGGCTGCTGTCAGGGCGCACCCAGTGCGGCACGTGCGGGGCGCCGCTGTATCTCAGTGGCCGCCCGATGCAGTACCGGTGCACCGCGCGGGTACGCGGACTGCCCAGCTCCGCGCACTGCAAGCCGTCGCCGGGGATGCTGGTCACCAAGCTGGACGCGGCGGTGACCGACTGGTTTCTCAGCGAGTTCGGTCCCAAGCCGCTGATGCGCCGGGTGTTCGATCCGGGCACCGGGCACGGCCCGCGCATGGCCGAGCTTGAGGCGGACCGCAGGCGGTTGCGCGAGGACCGCAGCGCGGGACTCTACGACAGCGCGGACGATCAGGAGTGGTACCGGCGCGAGTACGCGCGCATGGGCGCCGAACTGGTGTTGCTGCGGGCACAGCCGGAACGCCCCGCCGCGATGGTATGGGAGCTGACCGGGCAGAACGTGGCCGACCAGTGGAACGCCGCCGAGGACACCAGAGCCCGGCGCGACATGCTCGCCAACTACGGTGTCAAGGTCGTGCTCAACCCCAGCGGGGCCAGAGCGCGCATGTGGATTCACGCCCTGGCCCCCGACGTCGAGGCGGACGCGCTGGAGCAGGCCGCGATCTGGGCCGAGGAGGAGGCCGACACGCGGGAGGACGCACGCGAGCTGGCCGACCAGGAGCGCGACACGCTCGACTATGCGCGCGAGCTGGCCGACGCCGAGCAGGAGGCCGGGCCGGACCGGGCCGAGTGGGACAGGCTCACCGCGATGGACGACGACGCCCGCGATGCGGTGGCGCGGCAGGCTGCCCAGGAGAGCGACCTGGACTCGCAAGAACTGACCTGGCTTCCCGCGCCGGGCCACCCGCAGGACGCCGACGACAGGGAACCCGAGTACGCCTAAATAGCCTGACACGCCCCGGCCAGTGACCGTGCTGGCCGGGGCGCAGCCATGATCGTTTCCACTCCGGGCAGGGCGGCGGCGGTCACGCGGCCCACCCACCCACCCTGAGAGCGGACGGCTTGCGCCGACTCAACATTGCGGGCGGGCAGCCCCGAGCCACCAGAGCCCGAACCCGCGCGCACGACGACACCCGGCCAGGGCGGGCCAGGGCGAATGCGGACGGCTGCGCCGACCCATCACCGGGCGCGACAGGCCCCGAGCGGACCGGCCCCGAACCCGCCATCGCCCAGCATCAGGGAACAGGCACGCCGGTAGCCCGCGATCACGCCGCCCGGTGTCTCTCCTCATTCAACGCCTCACGCGCAGCCTCACGCGAGAACTCAAGGTCCTCATACGTCTGCTCCGCGAACGCCCGCAGCGACGGCGAACCGTAGCCCTGGTTCACGAACCACCACTCGGAATCCACCGCCACACCGCCGGGAACCTCAGTCTCAGCACCCTGGTAATGTGCCACCCGCGCGCCCCGCAGCGCCGTGAACGTGGTCGAATACCGCCGCGATTTGGAAGCGTTGTGACCGCCGTAGCCGAGCATGTGAGACCACTCGCGCAGGTGCAGGTGTTCGAACTCCGGCAGAGCGCCCAGCCGCCAGCAGGTATGCATCAGCGCCCGAACATGCGGCGATTTCGCGGCCGGATTGATCTGGGTCTCGCGGGTGACGCGACGATCCACCCCGCCAGCGTCCTCCGTGCCCTTGGTCACGTACTTGGACAGGTAGCCCGAGGCCTTGGCGTCACTCAGAGCGTCATCCCCGCCGCCGGTCACGATCGGCTGAGCATCCACCTGCGCGCCGAAGCGCACCACCCGGTCACCCACCGCAGCCGAGGAGGGGGCGGACACCGAGGCCACGGCCGCCGCAGACACGAACGCCTCAGCCAGCACCTCGGCGGACGCCCACGCGGGAGGCGGCTCCAAATCCGCCGGGCCGTCCAGGCGCAGCACCGCGTGAAAGTGCACCACCCCGCGCCCCTGATACTCAGCGATCTTGAAATACTCCACCCGCACCAGTTGCCGCACCCGAGCGCGTTTCTCTCCGGAATGCAGCGCGAGACGGTGGTACACGGTGTCGATCAGATTGCCCCACAGGGCCGAGACATGCGCGTTGAACAGCACCTGGCCGACGTAGTCGTAGCAGTCCGCACAGAGCGGCTGACCGAGCACCGGGTCCCCGGCGGCGTGACGCTTCGCGCAACTCAGAACCCTGCCATGCGGGCACCTCGGGAAGCCGTGGCGCACCCGGCACCGGTCCTTGGCGTCATCAGGGTTCGCGGCGCGGTGCACCGGGCCGAACGAGGGAGCCGTCACCGTCGCGAACACCATCGGATGATCCGAAACCGACTCGGGCACACCCTTGCCGCCGATCATCCCGGCCCGCGCGAGCTGGAAGGCGTCACCCCGGTAGAGACGCGAGCAGGACGGGCAGCGCGAGGCCCGCCGGTTCATGCACCGGATCGGAATCGCCTCGAACGGCGTGCGATTACTGGAGAACTCCTTGACCACCACGCCTGTTTCCAGCGCGAACGTCAGCGACCGACCCCGCAGCCAGACCGGAGCAGCGCACCCGCCCACATCGAAGATCTGACGACGCACCCGCTCATAGTCCTGCGACTTGTCAACAAGCGTCGCGATCCACCGCAGCTGAAACGGAATCTGCGAGAGCACGTCCGGCGCAGCCAGCCCGGCAATTGGATCAGTACCCTGAGAA
>JBOHCW010000628.1:0-4523 GCA_050725375.1 Actinocrinis sp.
GCGTAGACTTTATGGGGTGCGCCGATGACGATCAGGTCTGAGCGAGCCAGGACGTCTTCGAGCGGCCATAGATCGCAGTCCACGGTGACGTACGGGTCGGCCGTAAGCACCCCCGCCGCTCTGACGCTCAGGATTCGCTTGAGCTTGTAGGACAGGCTCGACCTGTTGTCGTCGGACTCACCCTTGAACGCCATGCCCAGGATGCCGACCGTCATGGATGCCAGGTCGTAGCGGGCAGCCATCCGGGCCGTAAGGTACAATGGAAGGCCCTCATTGATCTGCATGCTCGCCTGACCGAGCGCGAAATTGTTGTTGTTGAACGCGGCCAGCTGCATGGTGTCCTTGAACAGGCACGGGCCGGCCGCGAAGCCGGCGCCGGGCATGTCGGCGGCGCGCGGGTAGTCCAGCGCCAGGCCCTGGCGGATCCGCTCGAAGTCCAGGCCCCGGTCGTTGGCCATCATGTAGAACTGGTTCGCGGTGGCGAACTTCACGTACCGCCAGACGTTGGTGAACAGCTTGGCCAGCTCCGCCTCCTCCGGCGAGAGCTCCACGACCGTCTCGGTCAGCCGGCCGAACAGTTCGGCGGCGCGCTGCTGGCCGCGCTCGGTGCGGCTGGAGACGATCTGCGGCAGGCTGAACAGCTCGGTCATCGCCCGGCCCTCGGCGATCCGCTCGGGGCAGAAGGCGACCGGCATGTCCACGCCCAGGCGCGCGACCATCTTCTCCACCAGCGCGGTCACGCCGGGGTAGACCGTGCTGCGCAGCACCAGCAGCTGGCCGTCGCGGAAGTGCCCGGAGCAGACCCCGAGCGCCCGCGGGATCGCGGTCTGGTCCGGGTTCAGGTGCTCGTCGACCGGCGTGCCGATCACCCCGACGACATTTGCCGCGGTACCGACGATCGACGGGTCGGTGCTCGCGTGCAGCCGTCCGTCCGCGACGACGCTCTCCAGCACCGGCCCGGCGCCCGGTTCGTCGAACGGCAGCCGTGCCGCGTTCACCAGCGCGACGGCCTCGGCGCTGGTGTCGTAGATCCCTACCTTCGCGCCCCGCTGCGCGAAGGCGATGGCGAGCGGCAGTCCGACGTGCCCGCACCCCCCGACCACCACGACTTCGCGCGGGAACCCGTCCGCCGCGTCAGTCATCGCTGTCCTCGATTCCTCGTCCCTCTGGCCACACGAATCTATCGAGTCACCATGCGTTCCTGAAAGAACCCTGTACCGAGAGACGGGTTCTGGATCGAATCAGTTACATCGACCAGGTTTCCGGACCGTCTGACGGTTGTTCGACCACCGCTATAACGACCCGCCGTGACCGGGACCGCGGTACTCGGCTCCGGACGGTAGGTGACCGGGCGTCAGGCGACCGGTCAGTCCGTCGCGCAGGCCGCGCAGGATGGCCGGCACGTGGGTGCGCCGCTGTGGCTCGAAGACGGCCGTGGCGGCCAGCCAGCGGGCCATGAACAGCGCGTTGATCAGTGCGAAGCCGGGCAGCGCGCGCCAGTGTTCACGGGTGAGCACCATACCGTTACGGGCGACCCAGTAGTGCCGCCATGCGGCGTAGTGCAGGACCCGGACCGGCAGCACGCCGAGCAGTCTGTGGTCGCGGCCGTCGCCGATCGAGTGCGGCAGCAGGAGCTGCTTGTCGCGCACGATGCGTACACCGGCGCGGCGCAACCTCAGGCAGAAGTCGATGTCGACGCAGTCCACGAAGAAGTCCTCGCGGAACGCGGGCACAGTCTGGAAGCAGTCGCGGCGCACCAGCATGCCCGAGGTGATCACGCTGTATCGGTCGGACACGTCGCCGTGCAGCACGGACAGCGTCTCGTACGCGCCGCCCTTCTCCGCGTCGACCGGCGCCGGCCCGACCACGCCGATCGTCGGGTCGGCCAGGTGCGCGGCCAGGCCGGGCACCAGGTCGGGCGGCAGCACCGAGTCCTGGTCGAGGAACAGCACGGCCCCGGCCTCGTCCGGCACCTCGCGCAGGCCGAGGTTGAGCGCGGCGGCCAGGCCGAGGTTCCGCCCGGATCGCAGCACCTTGACGTTCGGGTGGTCCAGCTTCTCGGCCGCCGACGGGCTCTCGCCGGGGGTGTTGTCGGCGACGATCACCCGCGCGCAGCTCGCCAGCGCGGACTCGACGACCTGCGCCAGCCGCTCGTCCGGGTGGTAGGCGGTCACCACGGCGGCGATCACCATCTGGTCGGCCTGGTCAGCGCGCGGCACGGTACGTGGCCCCCTCGGGCAGGTAGCGGAGGCTGACGCGGCCGGACAGCCCGTTGAGCGCGCCGCGCAGCAGGGCGGCGAGATGCTTGGCCCGGGTGTCCTCGAAGGCCGCGGTGCGCCAGGTCCAGGAGGCCAGGAACAGTATCGCCTTCAGCGACCATTTCGGGTCGCGGCGCAGGTTCTCGCGCAGCAGCGTGGCCGCGCCGCGCGCGATCCAGTAGAGACGCCACGGCGGGTAGTGCACGACCTGGATACGTAACCGGCCGCGCCCGTGTACGCGCCGATCGCCAAGCGAGTGCGGCAGTTTAAGGCGCTGGTCCTGCACGATACGCAGCCCGGTGCGGCGCAGTCGCAGACAGAAGTCGATGTCCACGAAGTCGACGAAGAAGTCCTCGCGGAAGCCGCCGACCCGCTCCAGCGCGCTGCGCCGGATCAGCATGCCGGAGGTGATCACGTCGGTGCGGTCGGCGACCTCGGAGCGCAGCGCGGCGAGTGTGTCGTAGGACGAGTCGTGCGCGGCGTCCCAGGGCGTCGGCGCGGCGATGCCGATCGTCGGGTCGTCCAGATACGCCGCCAGCGCGGTGACCACGTCGCCGGGCAGCACCGAGTCCTGGTCCAGCAGCAGCACGGCCTCGGCGTCGTCCGGCAGCCGCGCGACGCCGAGGTTGAGCGCGGCGGCCAGGCCGACGTTCGCGCCCGATCGCAACACCGTGACGCGCGGATCCGCCAGCTTGTCGGCGACGGTCGGCTCGGTGCCGGGCGTGTTGTCCACGACCACGATCGCCGCGCAGGTTTCCAGCGCGGACTCGACGACCGCTGTCAGCCGGTCGTCCGGGTGGTACGCGGTCGCGACGGCCGCGATACGCAGGCTCACGCGCTGTCAGCCCTTCAGGCGCAGGCCGGGCGGGTTGGCGCCCTCGGGCAGGTAACGCCGCGCGGCCCGGTTCATCACGCCGTCGCGCACGCCGCGCATCAACGCGGGCAGATGGTTGCGGCGGTCCGGCTCGAACAGCGTGGTGGAGACGAACTTGCGGCCGAGAAACACGGCCATCGGCAGGAAGCCGAGCGGGTGCTTGCTGAGATTGTCCATCGCGAACCGCATGCCGTTGCGGGCGATCCAGTAATGCCGCCACGCCGGGTAGTGGATGACCCGCACGGTCATCGGGCCGAGCTTGTGCTCGCGCCGGTCGCCCATCGAGTGCGGCAGCTTGATCCGGTAGTCCTGCACGATCCGGACGCCGCTACGCCGCACGTCGACGCAGAAGGCGATGTCCACGAAGTCGTTGAACAGGTCCTCGCGGAACGGGAACCGGTCGATCAGCTCGCGCCGCACCAGCATCCCGGAGGTGATCACGGCCTCGCGGTCGGCGGTCGACTCGTGCAGGCCCGCGCCGATGTTGTAGAAGGCCTCGTGCTTGGCGTCCCAGGGGGTCGGCGCCGCGATACCGATCGCCGGGTCGGCGCTCAGGTGCGCGGCCAGGCCGGGGATCAGGCCCTCGGGCAGCACCGAGTCCTGGTCGAGCAGCAGCACGGCCCGCGCGTCGGCGGGCAGGTGCTTGACGGCGAGGTTGAGCGCGCCGCCGAGGCCGAGGTTGCTGCCGATCGCGATGACCTCGACGCGCGGGTCGTCCAGCTTCGCCGCGAGGCTGGGCGAGCCGGCCGGGGTGTTGTCCGCGACGACGACCCGGTCGCAGTCGGCCAGCGCGGACTCGACGACGGCCGAGAGCCGCTCGTCGGGGTGATAGGCGGTGAGCAGCGCCGTGACGGACAGGTTCACGGCCGCCGAGCGTATCCGGATATCCGGCGCATGGCTAATCCGCGCAGGTCACGGGCCGCTTCACGATCGCCGGACCAGGCGCGCGGCTCGGGATAGGATGCCGGGCATGACCGGCGAGATGAAGATTCTGGTGACCGGCGGCGCCGGGTTCATCGGCTCCGAGTACGTCCGCTGCCTGCTGGCCGGGGGATTCGCCGACGGCGACCCGGCGGCCGGACGGCACACGGTCACCGTGTACGACAAGCTGACCTATTCCGGCAATCAGGCGAACCTCGCGGCGGTGGCCGACGATCCGCGCTACACGTTCGTGCGCGGCGACATCAACGACGCGAAGCTGCTCGACGAGGTGCTGCCGGGCCACGACGCGATCGTGCACTTCGCCGCCGAGTCGCACGTGGACCGCTCGATCAGCGGCGCGGCGGACTTCGTGACCACGAACGTTCTCGGCACCCAGACGCTGCTGGACGCCGCGCGCCGCAACGGCGTCGCGCGCTTCCTGCACGTGTCCACCGACGAGGTGTACGGCT
>JBOHCW010000629.1:0-2921 GCA_050725375.1 Actinocrinis sp.
CCAGTAAGTCGCAGCTTTACGACCACTTCAAGGACAAGGACGCACTGGTCCACGCGGTGGTGCGACTGCAGGGCGAGCACATCCTAGGAATGAACGCGCGGGGCCTGGCGAACCTGAACTCGATGCGCGGCCTGGAGCTGTGGCGCGACGCGGTGCTGCAGAAGGTCACCGTGGTCAACGGTGCCTACGGCTGCGAGCTGGGTTCACTGGCCGCCGAGCTGTCAGACGTGGACGAGGACGCCCGCGCCTCGCTGGAGCGGATGTTCCGCGAATGGGAGAAGATGCTCGCGGAGGGGTTCGAGCGGATGCGTCGGCGCGGCGTGCTGCGCGAGGACGCCGATCCGCAGCATCTCGCGACCGCGGTCATCGTCGCCTTGCAGGGCGGCTACCTGATCTCCCAGGTCGCGCACGACGTGGAGCCGATGCGCATCGCGATGGACATGGCGCTGGGCCACGTGCGTTCGTCCCTGGCCGAAGCGACCGGTCCGGCTGCGCGGAAACGGCAGCCGAAGAGCACCGTGAGCGCCGTAGCGCCCTAGCCGACCCCGGCGCGCGAGCGGGCCCTTCGCCGGTCCGGGGTTCCCTTCTACGAGTCCTGATCCAATAGCCCGGGGTGGACGCTCGGGGCGTCACCTCTGGGCGCCGCGACCTTACTCAGCAGCGCGAGCAGCTGCGTGCGCTCGACGTCGTTCACCCGTGAGCAGACCTCGGATTCAATGCCGACCGCGACCTCGAACGCGCGGTCGAGCACTGCCGCGCCCGTGTCGGTGAGCGACACGGCGTAGGCGCGGCGGTCGGCGGGGTGCGAGCGCCGCTCGATCAGGCCCTTGCGCTCCAGGTCGTCGATCAGCGCCACCATCCGGTTCGCGGTGATCTCCAGCATCTGGCCCAGTGCGCGCTGCGATACCCCGTCTGTGCGGGCCAGCAGCCGCAGGAGCCCGAACTGCCGCGGTTCGATGCCCAGCGGGCGCAATCGCGCGCGCAGGTCCCGGCTCACCTCGTAGCCGAGCTTTGACAGCAGGAACGCGACACTCGGCGGCGGGCCGCCGGACGCGGTCGGATCAGGCGGCATGACAGGACTCCCGCGGCAGGGCCGACAATCCCGGAACTCTCGGCAGGGCCGATACTCCCAGGATTGTCACAGGTACAAATGATTCCTGGTCGGCATAGTATCGATCTGGAACGATTTGGAGTCGACGGCTCGAACAGCGAGGTGCCGTGATGACGTACACACCAGGGACGAACGCGCCGGTCACCGCCGACCCGCCGCGACCGCCCGCCGACGGCGCGATCCGCGCCTCCGACACCGAGCGTGATGCGGCGCTGCGGGAACTCGGGCAGCACTACGCCGCCGGCCGGCTCGACCGGGCGGAGTTCGACGAGCGGTCGAACGCCGCATTCGCAGCACGAACCCGTGCCGATCTCCACCGGCTGTTCGCTGACCTGCCCGGCATTTCGTCGGGTCACGACGAGGCGTTGGCGCCGCGAGGCGACGGGCGCACGGATCCGTGGCGACCGGGCGGGTTCGCCCCGGTCGGGCGCGGATCGTTCGCGGCGGTGCCCCCCGTGGTCCTCGTCGCGATCGCCAGCGCGCTGCTCGCCGTCACGGTCGCCGTTTCCACGCGGGGACAGGTCCATTTCCCGTTCCCGCTGATCCCCGTCCTGTTCATCCTCGCGCGCCGCGCGTGGCGGCGAAACCGAAAGGCCGGATCGTGACGAGCTCCGTGTCCGCAGCCTCATCCCCGGCGAACGCGCCGGCCGCGTCCCGCGACGCCGGTATCGACCGGATGCGCCGGGCCAGCCTCGGCGCGCTGGTCGCGCTGCTGATCGAGTACGGCCTCGGAATCGGCGTCAACCTGTTCGTGAACGTGCCTGACGCCGATCAGGGCAGCGGTATGGGCGCGGCGTTCGGCAAGGCGATGTCCAACGGACCGGCCGCGCTGGCCGTGCACGCCGGCATCGGCCTGCTGCTGATCATCAACGCGGTGGTCGTCCTGGTGCAGGCGCTGATGTCCAGAACCCGGCTGGCGGCCGTCATCTCGGCGGTCGCGTTCCTGTGTGTCCTCGGGGCGGCCTTCTCGGGTGCGACCTTCGTCGACAAGGGGCAGGACTCGGCCTCGATGACGATGGCCGCGCTCACCGGTGTCGCATTGTTCTGCTACGCGCTCAACCTCTACACCCTCGGCGCCCGCGAGAACTGACCGCGCCCCCGGCGGCGGCCGGTGGCCGGGCGTATCAGGACTCGGATCCGGACCGGGACACGGACACGGACTCGGACCCGGACACCAGCACGGATGCGACCGGTTTGCCGTAGCCGGGCTTGTCGGAGTGGTCGACGCCGTGCGCGGCCCAGCTGTAGAGGTGCAGTTGGATGCCGTCGGGGTCGTGGAACACCAGCAGCCAGCCGACCGAGGCCTCGATCACCGGTGAGTGCTCGACGCCGAGGCGGTCGAGGTGGTCGGCCCAGGCGCGAATGTCGGCCTGGTCGTCCACGGCGAAGCTGACCGGATCGAAGCCCCGGCAGCCCCGGGCGGCCGTTTCGTTGACCCGCAGGGTCAGTACGGTCTGCCCGAGGCCGGGCAGGGAGCCGGCGACGCCGCGCACGGTGCCGTCCGCGTCGGGGAACCGCATGGTCACGGCGAAGCCGAAGACGCGGGAGTACCAGTCGGCGGCGCGGGCCAGGTCGGTCACCGGGATCTTGACGTGGTGGATGCCAGAGAGGCTGGGGCGGCCCATGGGAGGCCTCCAATTTGAGTGCAGTGTTACTACGGTCAATATCGGTAGGATGCGTCCCATGGCCGACTCCGTCAAGCGGGCGTACCGCTCCCCGGCGCGCGCCGCCGCCGCGGCCGAGACCCGCGCCCGCATCCGGGCCGCCGCCGCGCACCTCTTCGTGCAGCAGGGCTACACCGCCACCACGC
>JBOHCW010000630.1:0-11025 GCA_050725375.1 Actinocrinis sp.
CGCCGACGTCCAGCCGCAGCAGCGGATGGTCCACCAGCGCGGGCTGCGTCTCGGGTTCACGGGCCGCCGCGGCGACCAGCTCGCGGGTGCGCCGGTAACGCTGCTCGCGATCGCCCTCGCCGAGGTCGATCCACAGGTCGGCGCCCTCACTCGAACCCGGCTCGCTGTCCGGCGAGCCGATCGCGAGCCCGAGCTCGTCACGCAGCAGGCCCAGCAGCGTCGCGCCGCCGTCGGACTTCACCAGCTTCTCGAAGGCGTTGCCGCGGCCGATCGCGAACGGCGACTGCCCGAAGCGGGCGCCGAACCCGATCCGCTCGGCCAGCGCGCGCTTGTCCACTCCGGCGGCGTCGAGCACAGCGCGCCGCTCGCAGCCGGGGTTCGCGGTCAGCGCGGCGATGGTGCGCGCGTCGTGGTGGCGCGGCGGGACCGGCCCGCGCAGGACGGCGAGCCGGTCCGGACTCGATGGTTGAGGCGTGGCGGCCATGATGGCCGAGCATAGTAGGACTCACGCACCGCGTGGATCACTTCCGCGAGTAAGCGGCGCGGGCGGGTGCCCGGGGTGGGTGTCGGGGTGCGTGTCGGCAATCCACCCAGCGCACCCGCTAAGCCGCGGATTCCTTGCGGGCCCGCAATCCACCGCGCCCGGGCTCCGGCGCGTCGTCCACGTCCTCCGGCCTGGCCAACGCCGCCGCCAACGCGGCGACGCCCTGGCGATACGTCGGCACCGAGGGCCGCCAGCCCAGTTGTTCCTTGGCCTTCGCGTTGGACAACCGCAGCGACTGACGCGTCATCATCGTGCCCGTGTACGGCGCGGCGAGCCGCAGTACCGCGCCCGGCAGCGTGAACGGCTTCGGCAGCCCGAACGCCTCGGTCACCGCCGCGATGAACACGCCCCACTGCACGGGCTCGTCGTCGACGATGTTGTACACCTCGTCCGCCTTCGCCCGATCGATCGCGAGGACCGTCGCGGCCGCAGCGTCGTCCACGTACACGAGCGACGCGAACGAACCGCCGCCGCGCGGCACCGGCGCCTGCCGCTTGCGCAGCACGTCGAGCATCGGGCCGATGCTGCCCGGGCCGTAGAACCCGCCGTAGCGCAGCACGACGCCCTCGATGCCGGGCGCGTTCAGCACCTGCTGCTCGGTGGACGCCAGCGCCTTCCACACCGCGTCGAACCGCTTGCCGCCGGGCGGGGCGAACCGGTCCTGCTCGGTGAGCAGGCCGCTGCCGTCGACGAAGCCGTATCCGCCGAAGAAGGACTGGGTGACGAACCGGCGCGCCCCGACCACGCCGGCCGCCGCCAGCAGGTTCCGCGTGCCCTCCACCCGGAGCCGGTTGGTGGGCTCCAGGTCCTTCTTGCGTATCGGCACCTTCTTGAGCGCGGTCAACTGGTGCACGACCACATCGGCGGCCTTGCCGTCGACCGCGCGCAGCAGCGCGTCGCGGTCGAGCGCGTCCGCGACCACGCTGGACGCGCCGAGGTCCCACAGCACTCCCGCGCCCGCCTCGGACCGGGTGACGCCGGTCACCTCGTGCCCGGCGGCGATCAGCTGCCGGACCAGCGGAACGCCGAGCGCCCCGGTGGCGCCCGCGAGCAGTACCTTCATGATCCGCTCCTCGTTTTCTCAGAGTGTCATGAGGATGACGATGCAGCCGGCGGATGTGTGACATCGCGCGGCCAAAAGGCAGACCGCGCCCTCTGACACCCCCACTACTCGCGGCGCCTCAGCCGACGGTCACCGGCAGCGTCCGGTAGCCGCGCAGCACGAGCCGGTCGGCGCGCACCGGCTCGGCGCCGCCGGCCGGGGCGAGCTTCGGGAAGCGCTTGAGCAGCAGCGGGAACGCGGTGGCGGCCTCGAGGCGGGCGAGCGCCGCGCCGAGGCAGAAGTGGCCGCCGGCGCCGAAGCTGAGCGGCTGGTTGTCCGGCCGGGCCGGATCGAACCTGTGCGGCTCGGCGAACCGGGCCGGGTCGCGGTTGGCCGCGCCGAGCAGCAGCAGCACCTCCGAACCGCGCACCACGGGCAGGCCGCCGACCTCCAGACCCTCGGCCATGACCAGTCGCGAGGTCAGCTGCACCGGCGAGTCGTAGCGCAGCACCTCCTCGACGAAGTCGTGTACCGGCACCGTGCCGGCGCGCAGTCCTTCGGCCACCCGTGGCCGGTCGAACAGCACGGCCAGGCCGTTGCCGAACAGGTTGGTGGTCGTCTCGAAGCCGGCGAACAGCAGCAGCACGAGATTGCTCAGCAGCTCCTCTTCGGACAGCGTGCCGTCCTGCTCGTCCGCCTGATGCACGAGCGCGCTGGTCAGGTCGTCGCGCGGTTCGGCGCGGCGGGCCGCCACCAGGGCGGTGAAGTAGTCGCGCAGCTCGTCGGTCGCGGCGTCGGCCGGTATGAGCATCGCCGGGTCGTTGACCATCTCCAGCGCGATGCCGAGGTCGTGCGCGAGGCCCCGGAACCGGTAGCGGTCGGCCTCGGGCACCCCCAGCAGCTCGCAGATCACCGTGACCGGTATGCGGAACGCGAACTGGTCCATGAAGTCGATCGCGCCGCCGTCCGACCCGAGCGCGGCCATCGCGTCCAGCAGCTCGTCCGTCGTCTTCGCGACGGCCGGCGCGAGCGCGGCGGTGCGCCGCGGCGTGAACACCGCGCTCATCAGCCGCCTGACGCGCGTGTGGTGCGGCGGGTTGGCGTCCAGGATCGAGCGGTTCAGCGTGATGATCGAGCTGTGCCGTTCCAGTTCCGGTCCGGGCTCGAACTGCACGTCCCACTTGCCGAACGCCGGATTGCGCAGCGTCGCGCTGACCTCGCGGTATCCGTTGGCCACGTAGAAGCCGTCGGCGACCTTGGCCACCGGGCCGAGTGCGTGCAGTTGCTCGTAGAGCGGGTACGGGTCGGCCTTGCCCGACCCCGCCACCAGCTCGCCGACGATCGGTCCCGGATCCATCGCCGCAGCCGTCGTTCCCGCCCCGTCCATATGCCCCGCACCCTTCCCCGTGCCCCGGAAACCGCCGTGATCCTCAAACCCTGCCGATCTCCAAGACCCACTGATCTTCAAACCCCGCTGATCTTCAGGGCCCGCTGACCGGCCAACGAACCTCACTCGCCGTCAGGTTCCCGGGACAGGCCGAAAAGCGGCATTCTCACCAGCGCGGGCGGCGGCGCCTCGATGCCGAGCTGATCGTACGCATTTCGCATCGTCAGCTTGATCAGCAGCAGCGCGCGCTGCACGAAGAACCCGGCCAGCGGCAGTTCGACCAGCGCGGCGGAGGCGAGCGACCACCACACGTCCGAGGTGCCCAGGTCGAGCGAGATGTCGAACCAGGCGTCGCAGACCAGCAGCGTCGCGGTGGCGAAGGCGGCCGGGATCACCGCCTGCCGGCGCCGCCAGCCGAAGTACACGGTCAGGCCCATGGCGACGAGCAGCAGGCCGTCGAATCCGGCCCAGGTCAGCCGCCAGTGCTGCGCGCGGTACTGGTCGGGCAGGCTGACCGCGAGGAACACCGTCCACGGCACGAGCACGGCGATGCACGCCATCAGCACTTCGAGAACGCGCTTACGCCGCCGGGTGGCTACCGGGCCGTGCAGGTCAATCGGTTCGCCACCCGGCCGCGCCACGTCAGTAGTCGCCGATCACGACATTACGCAGCGTCTCGCCGCGCGCCCACCGCACCAGGTTGTCGCGCACGACCGCGAACGCCCGGTCGCGGTTCTCCGGCACCAGCGAGCCGATGTGCGGTGTGATGAACACACCCGGCGCGGACCACAGCGGATGGTTCTGCGGCAGCGGCTCCGGCTCGGTCACGTCGAGGAACGCCCGCACCTTGCCGCGCTCGGCCGCCGCGACCAGCGCGGCGGTGTCGGCGACCAGGCCGCGCGCGCCGTTGACCAGCAGCGCGCCGGGCTTCATCAGGGTCAGGAACTCCTCGTCGACCAGCCCCTGCGTCTGTGCGGTCAGCGGCGTGAGCACGATGACGACGTCCGCTCCCGGCAGCAGTACCGACAACTCACTGATGCCGTCGACGCCCTCACGCGGCCGACGCGCGACTCTACGCACGTCGACGCCGAAGGGCAGGAGGTAGCGCTCCAGGCATTCGGCGATCGAGCCGTATCCGACGAACAGCACGCGCGCGCCGCCGAGCACGCGCACCTGCTTCGGCTCCCAGCCGCCGCGTGCCTGCGCGTGCGCGTAATGCGGGATCTCCTTGTAGACGGCCAGGATCCCGGCCAGCAAGAGTTCGGCCATTAGGTCGTCGTACGCGCCGCGTACGCTGCACAGCGTCACCTCGGCCGGCACCAGGTCCACGATCCAGTCCACGCCCGCGGTCAGCGCGTGCACCAGGTCGAGCCGGCCGGCCGCGGCGATCAGGGCCTTGAGGTCGTACGCGTCGTCGGCCTGGTTGCGCACCAGCGGCGGGACCAGCACCCGCACCTCGCCCAACTGCGGGTCGCCGAGCGGGTCGGCCGGGATCTCGGCGATCTCCAGGACGGCTCGCACGTCCCTCGGCAGGTCGTTCAGGTCACCGCCGGTACCGGCGGCCGTCCACACCAGTTTGCGCTCTTCCACGCCCCCATCCTAGAAGCGATGGCCTCCAAGCGGTTGCGTGCCCTCAGAGGTCGTTTGAGCGACGGCACGCGCGTAAGGGCGCGCGCGTCAATAACTCGTCGGCGCCCACGGCGCGATCGCGGTGTGGAACATGCTCGCGAGCCGCATCGCGGAGCCGTCGCGGTGCTCGTCGAGCAGGCCGAGGGCGGCGTAACGCGCGGCCGAGATGCCGCCGAGGTAGATCGAGGCCAGCACGGTCGCCGGCAGCGTCACGTCCGGGGACTCGGCGGTCGGGCCGCAGGTCGCGCCGTCCGGGCCGCCCTCCAGCGCGAAGGTGCCGTCGGCGTAGCCGTCCTTGTCGGCCACGCGCAGCACGATCCGGCCGGGCACCTCGTAGCGGCGGGCGGACAGTGCGGCGACCGGGTCGAGCACCCGGATCCACTGCCCCTCCCACAGCCCGTCGCTCCACGCGGCGCGCCGGTCGACCAGCAGCTCTCGCCACAGCTCGTCGGGCCGCCGGTCGTCCGAGGCGGCGACCTTGCTGACCCAGTCGTGGTCGGCCAAGTACTTCCACAGCCGGGCCTCATAGTCGACGTTCACCGCGAAAAGGTCGGCCACCTTGGCTGTGTTGTCCGGGCGGCCGTTGGTCCAGTGGTCCTCGGCCACCGTGTACCGCACGAAACCGACCGGCTTGCCGTCCTGCGCGTAGCAGACGGCGTTGAGGTGGTCGCGCGGCGGCTTGTCGCCCTCGCGCGTGTACATGCCGAGGAAACGTTCCCAGTATGTTCGCGCCCGGCTGACCGCACCGGGAGTCAGGGCACGGACCTCGTCGTAGATCCTGGGGCCCAGCTCCAGCGCCTGGTCGTCCTCGACGAGTTCGACGGTGCCAGGCAGCTCCCGGATCCACTGCGCGGCGCGCGCGTCCAGGTACCAGGCGGCGCTCTCGACTGCGGGGCCGAAACCGAAGCGCCCGTAGATGGGATACTCGGCGGCGTACAGGCCGGACAGCGCCTCGCCGCGCTCCTTGGCGGCGCCGAGTTCGGCCGCCATCATCCGCGAGAGCAGGCCGCGGCGGCGGTGCGTCGGCGCGACGGTGACCGAGCTGATCCCGTCGAGGCGCACGGCCGCGCCGCCGGGCACGGTGATCTCGAAGCCGATGCCGCGGAACGTGCCCACCGGCCGGTCGCCGTCGAAGGCGCCCCAGCAGCGGTCGCGGTCCATGTGCTTGCGCCGGACCTCTCCGTTGCCGCGGTTCTTGGGCATGTGGAAGCCGACGTCGATCGCGTCGCTCCACGCGTCGAACTCTTCCTCGCGGACTTTGCGCACGTCGATCGTCATAAAGGCAAACTATCGCCGACCTCGGACAGATCGCGACCGATTATGCGCCGACCGCGATCGCACGGTACGCGCAGGTCAAGCGACCTTCGGCCGCAGCGCCCGCGCGCCGAGCGCGATTCCGGCGGTGACCACGGCGGTGACCCAGAAGGCGAAGGAGAGCGAGACCGCCGAGCCGAGGGCGCCGACCAGCGGCCCGGCCACCAGGCCGGCGCCGTACATGATCGTGGTGATGCCCGCGACGGCCGCCTCGGCGCCGCCGCCCAACCGCCCGCTCGCCGCGATGGCCAGCGGGACCGAGGTCGCGATACCGAGGCCGATCGCCGTGAAGCCGACGATGACCAGCGCCGAACTGCTCGCCAGCGCCACCAAAACCGTCCCGGCGACCGCGATCACGCCGCCCAAACGCACCGAGACGACAGGACCGAGCCGGCGCTCTACCGCGTCGCCGGTCAGCCGTCCCAGAGCGAGTGTGATGGAGAAACCGGTGAGGCTGTACGCGCCGACGGCCTGGCTTGAGTGCGCGACCTGGATCAGGTACACGGCGCACCAACTGTTCGAGGCGCCCTCGGCGAAGATGCCGCAGAACCCGACGATGCCGATGAGCAGGATGGCCCGGGACGGCAGCGCGTAACGCGGCGGCGCCATGTCAGCGTCCGCGTGGCCCTCGTCGATCGCTCCGTCAGGCGGCAGCAGGTTGCAGGACAGCACGCCGAGGACCGTGAACACGAGCGCTGTCACGATGAACTGGGCCGGCGCGCCGATACCCGCCCCCGCGCACAGTCCGCCGAGCGCCGATCCGGCGATCATCCCGATCGCCCACATCCCGTGGAAGCCGGACATGATCGAGCGGCCCATCCGCCGCTCGATCCGCACCGCGTGCGCGTTCATCGCGACGTCCGCGCATCCGGCCGTCGCGCCGAAGAACAGCAGCAGGGCCGCGAGCGACCACGCGTTAGGCATCAGCGGCGGCAGCGCGAGCGAGATGCACCACAGGGCGATCAGGACGCGCATACCGGTCTTCGCGCCGAGCCGGTGCGTCACGGTGCCGGTGGCCGGCATCAGCGCCAGAGCGCCGAGTGTCTGGGTGACCATGACGGCGCCGAGCACGCCGGGGCTGGCGTGGATGTGCGTCTGGAGCCAGGGCATCCGCGCCGCGAAGGTGCCGGAGATCACCCCGTGCACGATGAAGATCAGGTTGACGGCGACACGTCCGCGCCGCTCCAGGGCGCCAGGCGCGGCATAGGGCGTCACGACGGCCGTCTCCGCGCCCACTTGGGCCTCCTCCCCGTTTGTCCTGACCACGCCGCGCTGCCCGTCTCATGCGCACTGTGTCGCGCTTACCCGTCCAAGCTTCGCAAACAGCGCCCACTTTAACAGTTAGGTTCCCTAAAAGATAGTCTGTTTCCGGCTTGCGGCGCATCGCGCTCAACTCGCTGCACAGCGCGACCAGCTCTTTCAACGAGTCGCTACCGTCCTCGGGCAACTGGGACTTCACCGTCAACGGCTATTCGGCCTCGGCCAGCTGAGCCTGCGTCAGCATCGCCGCGTCCGGTCCGATCTCAGAGGGCGGACGCGGCGAAGCCGCAGTCTCGGCCGCTTTGTCCGCGCTGGCCGCCTTCCCGTCCGCGCGCGACTCAGGGAACACGAACATGTGCAGGGCCCAGAATCGGAACACGCTGCCGAGGATCTGGCCGACGACGAACTGCGCGATGTTGGCCGCGATCAGGCCCTTGTTGCCCAGCCCGTACTCGTTGACCGCGACGCAGACCGCGATGATGCCCATCGCCACCGTGCTGACCAGCACGTAGAGCGAGATCTCGACCGCCGACTCGCGCCGGTCGCGGTGGCGGAAGACCCAGAAGCGGTTGCCCAGGTAGCTGATCACCGTGCCGATCGCGGTGCCGACCAGCGAACCGACCACCTTGGGGCCGTGCGCGACCCCGATGATCAGGTTGAAGGTGGTGATGTCGCAGACCACCCCGACCAGTCCGACCGCGCCGAACCCGAGCATCTCGCGCCACAGATGGCGCACGAGCCGGACCAACCAGTTGATCACGCGTTCCCCCAAGGTCACGCGTGGACGCGTCCACGCCGCGCTACCGCGCCCGACGCGGTACCCGCACTCTCCCAAAGCGTGTAACGGTGTTCCGTTGCACGCTTCCAGTGTGGCGTAAGGCGACGGGCGCGGTCGTCATCCCAAGGTATGCCTCGGGGATCAGCCTTCGGACGCAGCCGGTGTCCTAGCGGACGCCGAACCGCTGTCGGTCTCCTTCGGCTTCGCGTCGATGCCGGCCTCCTTGCGCTGCGCCGGGGTGATCGGCGTGGGCGCTCCGGTCAGCGGGTCGCCGCCGGAGGCCGTCTTCGGGAACGCCATCACGTCGCGGATGGTGTCCGCGCCGGTCAGCAGGGCGACCAGCCGGTCCAGGCCCAGCGCGATACCGCCGTGCGGCGGCGGGCCGTAGTTGAACGCGTCGAGCAGGAAGCCGAACTTCGAGCGCGCCTCCTCGTCGGACAGCCCGATCGCGGCGAAGGCCCGCTCCTGGACCTCCTTGCGGTGGATACGGATCGAGCCGCCGCCGATCTCGGTGCCGTTGAGCACGAGGTCGTACGCGTTGGACAGCGCGGTGGCCGGGTCCTTGTCGAAGCTGTCCAGGCTCTCGGCGGTCGGCGCAGTGAACGGGTGGTGCACGGCCGTCCACCCGGTCTGCTCGCCCTTGTCGTCCTCGACCGGCTCGAACATCGGGAAGTCCACGACCCACAGGAACCGCCACGCGGCCGCGTCGATCAGCGAGCAGCGCCGGCCGATCTCCAGCCGCGCCGCGCCCAACAGCTCCTGGGTGCGGGTGCGCTTGCCGGCGCCGAAGAACACGGCGTCGCCCTTCTCGGCGCCGACCGCCCGCATGAGGCCGGCCAGGTGCGCCTCGGAGAGGTTCTTGGCCACCGGGCCCTTCGCCTCGCCCGACTCGGCGTCGAAGAGCACGTACGCCAAGCCGCGCGCGCCGCGCGCCTTCGCCCAGTCCTGCCAGCCGTCCAGCTCCTTGCGGGTCTGCCCAGCGCCGCCGGGCATGACCACCGCGCCGACGTAAGGCGCCTGGAACACCCGGAACTCGGTGCCGGCGAAGTACTCGGTCAGCTCGACCAGTTCCTGGCCGAAGCGCACGTCCGGCTTGTCCGAGCCGTAGCGGGACATCGCCTCGGCGTACGTCAGGCGCGGCAACGGCGTCGGGATCTCGACGCCGAGCACGTCGCGCCACACCCGGGCCGCGACCGCCTCGCCGACGGCGATGACGTCATCCTGGTCGGCGAAGGACATCTCGATGTCCAGCTGGGTGAACTCCGGCTGGCGGTCCGCGCGGAAGTCCTCGTCCCGGAAGCAGCGCGCGATCTGGTAGTACCGCTCCATGCCGGCCACCATCAGCAGCTGCTTGAACAGCTGAGGCGACTGTGGCAGCGCGTACCAGGTGCCCGGCTGCAGGCGCACCGGCACCAGGAAGTCGCGGGCGCCCTCAGGCGTCGAGCGCGTGAGGTAGGGCGTCTCGATGTCGAGGAAACCTAGCTCGTCCATCACGTCGCGGATGACCTTGGTGGCCTTGGCCCGCGTACGGATGTTGGCGGCCATGTCGTCGCGGCGCAGGTCGAGGTAGCGGTACTTGAGCCGCACCTCCTCGTTGATGTTCGAGCTCTTGCGCTCGTCGGTCGGGAACGGCAGCGGCGCGGCCTCGGAGAGCACCTCGACCGTGTCGACCACGACCTCGACCGCGCCGGTCGGCAGGTCCGGGTTCGCGTTGCCCTCGGGCCGCTCGCGCACCGTGCCGGTCGCCGCGACGCAGAACTCGTTGCGCAGGTCGTGCACGGACTCGCTCTCGCGCACCACGACCTGGACCACGCCCGACCCGTCGCGCAGGTCGATGAAGGTGACGCCGCCGTGATCGCGCCGCCGGGCCACCCACCCGGCCAGGGTGACGGTGCTTCCGGCGTCGGACGCCCGCAGGCTCCCCGCCTCTCGGGTGCGGATCACGACAGCTTCTCCTTCATCGTCGCAACAATCTGGTCTACGGCCACCGGCTCCTGCTCGCCGCTGACCAGGTCCTTCACCTGGATCACATCGGCGGCCAGGTCACGCTCGCCGGCCACCAGCGCGTAGCGCGCGCCGGACCGGTCGGCAGCCTTCATCGCGCCCTTCAGGCCCCTGCCGCCGAACGCGAAGTCCGCGCGCACGCCCTCGCGGCGCAGCGAGAGCACCAGGCCGAACAACATCTGCCGGGCCGCCTCGCCCAGCGGCACCGCGAACACGTCCACGGCCGGGCCCGAACCGGGCGCGCTCACGCCCTCGGCCTCCAGCGCGAGCACCGTGCGGTCCACGCCGAGGGCCCAGCCGACCGACGCCAGGGCCGGCCCGCCCAGGTCCTCCGACAGCCCGTCATACCGCCCGCCGCCGCCGACCGCGGACTGCGAGCCGAGCCCGTCGTGTACGAACTCGAACGTGGTGCGGTTGTAGTAGTCGAGCCCACGCACCAGCTTCGGGTCGTCCTCGAAGGTCACGCCGCCGGTCGTCAGCAGCGCCTGTACTTCTTCGTGGTACGCCTTACACGCGTCGCACAGGTAATCGACGATCACCGGCGCGTCGGTGAGCTGCGCACGCACTTCGGGCCGTTTGTCGTCGAGCACACGTAGCGGGTTGATCTCGATACGCGCGCGCGTCGCCTCGTCCAGGTCCAGTCCGCGCAGGAACTCCTGTAGCGCGGCGCGGTACACCGGACGGCACTGCTTGTCGCCGAGGGTGTTGAGCAGCAGCCGGACCTGACGCAGTCCCAGGTCCTTGAACGCGTCGACCGCGAGCGTGATCAACTCGACGTCGATCAGCGGGTCCTCGGCGCCCAACGCCTCGGCGCCGACCTGCGAGAAGTGCCTGTAGCGGCCCTTCTGCGGCCGCTCGTAGCGGTAGTAGGAGCCGGAGTAGTAGAGCTTGACCGGCAGCGTCCCCTTGTCCAGGTTGTGCTGCAGCACCGCGCGTACGACGGACGCGGTGCCCTCGGGCCGCAGCGTGAGCGAGTCGCCACCGCGGGTGGTGAAGGTGTACATCTCCTTGGTCACGATGTCGCTGGACTCGCCGACGCCGCGCTTGAACAGCGCGGTGTCCTCGAA
>JBOHCW010000631.1:0-2071 GCA_050725375.1 Actinocrinis sp.
GCCTACTACGCCGCGTTGGGCGTCGAACGGCTGCGCCTAACGGACGAGGCCGCGCACGCCGAGGCCCTGCGCGAGGCGGACCGGCTCAAGAACGCGCTGCTGGCCGCGGTGTCGCACGACCTGCGCACGCCGCTGGCCGCCGCGAAGGCCTCGATCGGCACGCTGCGCGACCCGGAACTCGAGGTGCCACCGGACGATCGCGAAGAGCTGCTGGAGGCCGCCGACGAGTCGCTGGACCGGCTGACCCGGCTGGTGGAGAACCTGTTGGACATGTCGCGGCTGCAGGCCGGGGCGATCAAGCTGCGGCTCGAACCGTTGGCCGCCGCCGACGTGCTGCCGCGAGCGCTCGACGACGTGCCCGAGTCGGCCGGACGGGTGCGGCTCGAACCGGTGCCTCCCGGAGTGCCGCCGGTGCTGGCGGACGGGCCGCTGCTGGAGCGGGCCGTGGCGAACCTGGTCGGCAACGCGGTCAAGCACACCGGCTCGCCGGTGACCGTCACCGTTTCGGCGCTCGGTCCGCGGGTGGAGATCCGGGTGATCGACCGTGGTCCGGGCATCCCGCGCGCCGACCGCGACCTGGTGTTCCGTCCGTTCCAGCGGCTCGGCGACCGGGACAATACCGCCGGGGTCGGCCTGGGCCTGGCGCTGGCGCGCGGTTTGACCGAGGCGATGGGTGGCACGCTCACTCCGGAGGACACGCCCGGCGGCGGTGTCACGATGGTGGTGGCCCTGCCGGCCGCCGGCGCGCCGGAGCTGCCGGTCGCCGCCGAGGATGAGGAGCTGCTGAGGTGATCCGGGTACTCGTGGTCGACGACGAGCCGCAACTGCTGCGCGCGATGCGGATCAACCTCTCGGCCCGCCGCTACGAGGTGGCCACAGCCGTCGACGGCGCGAGCGCGCTCGACGCGGCGGCGCGCCATCTGCCGGACGTCGTCGTGCTCGATCTGGGTCTGCCGGACATGGACGGCACGGACGTGATCGCGGGCCTGCGCGGCTGGACGAAGGTGCCGATCCTGGTGCTCTCCGGCAGAGTCGACGCGGCGGACAAGGTGGACGCGCTCGACGCGGGCGCGGACGACTACGTCACCAAGCCCTTCTCGATGGACGAGCTGACCGCCCGTCTTCGAGCCCTGATCCGGCGGGCCGAGCCGGAGGCGGCAGAGGGCCCGGCCGTGACGCTCGGCAACTTCACGGTGGACCTGGCAGCCAAGACGGTCCGCCGCCGAGACGGCGCGCCCGAGCAGACGCCCGAACAGGTACACCTGACCAAGACCGAATGGGCGGTGCTGGAGGTGCTGGTGCGCAACCCCGGCCGGCTCGTGTCGGGGACCCAGCTGCTGCAACAGGTCTGGGGCCCGGCGTACCGCTCCGAGACCAACTACCTGCGGTTCTACCTGGCGAAGCTGCGCCAGAAACTGGAGCCGGAGCCAGCCCATCCGCGTCAACTGCTTACCGAGCCCGGCATGGGGTATCGCTTCCAGCCTTAAGGGCTGGAATTAGACGCTGTCAGCCCTAAGGGCTGGAATTAGGCCCTGTCAGCCCAGAGGGGCTGGAATCAGACCCTGTCAGCCCTGAGGGCTGGAGTTAGACGCCTCGCGCGAGGACCCTGCGCGCGAAATGGGTTCGTCGAGGCGGCCGGTGGCTGATAGTGTGCGGACGGCCGTGAATGAGCTGTAAGGAGGTGGGAACCCATGAACGCAGTTCAGATGGGTGCTCCCTCCTGTCCCTCACGGTCGGGCGGCTGACGTAGGCGTCGCCGGGAGCGCCTGAATATCAAGGCACTCCTGAAGGGCATACGCTAATAAACACTTTGCATTCCTCCTCGGGCACGACCGAGCAACCCGTACTGATCAACCGGGTCGCGGACGCACACTGGCACGCCGTGCAGGACGACCTCGTAGTCGGTCGCGGCGACACGTGCCGCAGATCCGACGGGCGGACCTTCGTCAGCATCGACGCGTGGCGCGGCGCGGTCTTCGACCAACTCGCCGATGCACTGTCGGCCGACCTGCCGACACCGCTGTACAGAGTGGTCGACGAGGCCGACCTCGACCTGACCGGTGGCTGGGAG
>JBOHCW010000632.1:0-9519 GCA_050725375.1 Actinocrinis sp.
GGGCCGCACTGCGCGCAGCGCGCACCGCGCCGTCCGAATACGCCGCCGCCGGAAGAGCCGCCGCGTCGCGGGCGCCGACCGTGGGGCAGATCGGCCCGGCCGTGACCGCCTCGCCGGTCGCCAGCCCCGCGGCCACGCCGACCTCCGTGTTCGGCTCGGTCCCCACGGTGCCGATCAACGCGAAGGCCGCCGTGGCCATCCTCAAGTCGCTCACGCCGTCCGGCTGGTTCTACGGCCCCTACCTGCCCGCGAAGCCCGGAAGCCTGCTGCAGGTGGACGTCAACGACGGCAAGGGCCTGTCCCAGGTCTTCGTCGCCATCGCCACCGACGCGAATTCGGGCATGGACCCGATTAGCTGCGGGAAACTGAACACCGGCACCGTCCTGAGCCAGAAGTCCGGCTACGTGCCGCCGATCTGCAACATCGTCGCGTACGGGAACGGCGACTCGGCCATGCAGCAGGTGGTGGCCAGCGCCGACGGGGAGAAGGTGTACCGGATCATCGTCAGCCGCTCGGACGGTATCGCGCTGGAGATCACCGCCGCCAACGGCGACGGGACGAACGCGAAGACCGCGGTCACCCGGACCTCCCCGCCGCTGACGGTGGACAAGTGGACCGCCATCGCGCTCAGCCGGACCTGGCAGCTGCGGGTACCGGCGACGCTGTCGAAATAGGGCTGGGACCGGCGCACTGCTGTCAGCCGGCGGCGCGGCCGCGTTATTCGGCGGCGCGGCGGCCCTCGATTTCAGTAGAGTGCGCGAGCGGGCGCGCCTGCCCCACGCAGGCGCGCCCGTGCGTCGAAGTTCTTGCCGCGCGCCAGGGTCCGCAAACCCCGCGTAGCCCGTTGTTCACCACCCGGAGCGATGGTGGATATATGGACTCTGCCATGGACCGTTGCGGAACCGGATCCACCCGCCGCCAGGCGCTGCTGTGGAGCGGCCTGATCGCCGCCGCCCCGCTGGTCGCCGAGCCGGCCGCCCGCGCGGACTCCACCGGCTTGCTCGTGCGCGACGTCGAGGTCGCCACGGTCACCGACTCCAGCGTCGTGATCACCTGGTTCAGCGGCTCGACCGGCGCCGTCGACGCGTACGGCCGGCCGCTGCCCGTCGCCGCCGACACCGAGCTGCTGATCGGGGACGTGAACCTCGGCACCGGCGCACCGGTGCCCGGCACCCTCAAGACGGTGCTGCACGACACCACGCCCATCGCACGCCCGCGCGCGTGCGCCAACTGCTCGACGGCTGGGGCACGTTCGGCAGGAACTACTTCGTCGCGCGCGGCAACCACGACCGTCCGCGCGTCGGCGCCGACTACGCGGGCTGCACCGCGGTGCCCGGCGCCACCGATCACCACGACTGCTGGGGCGACGCGTTCGACCTGCAGCGTCAGCAACTGTCCCTGCACGAGGTCGGCGGCCTGCGCATCGCCGCCCTCGACACCACCACGCTCGACGACGCCGGCGGCACCATGGACGCCGAGCAGCTGAGCGACCTGAAACGGGCGCTGCACAAGGACAGGGACCAGCCGACGATCCTGTTCGGCCACCACCCGGTGACCTACGAGTCGGCCGTGACCACCGCCGCCGGGCCCGCCTTCGACCTGGACCGTGCGAGCGCCGTCGCCCTGGAGCGCCTGTACGACAAGACGCCCGGCGTGTTCCTTCACCACAGCGGCCACACGCACCGTAACAAGCGCACGTTCGCCGTCGACGAAAGCCGGAACCCCAAGCAATCGGTGGAGTTCCTGGAGGTCTGCGCGACCAAGGAGTACCCCGGCGGCTACTCGCTGATCAAGGTCTACACCGGCGGCTACATGGTCAGCTTCTACAAGACCCGCACGCCGCTGGCCCAGGCCTGGAGTCACCGCTCCCGCGGCGAGTACTACGGCCTCTACCCGAACTACACACTGGGCACCATCGGCGACCGCAACCACACCGTCACGCGTGACCTGTCGGGCCTCAGGAAGCTGGCACACTGACGCCGTCGTGCGATGCCGCCAACAGCATCAGTGCTCGCGGAAGCCGCCGAGGAATCGGCGGAAGACCCCGCCCTCGCGGGCCAGTGGCTTGGCCGGCGGGGGAGCGCTTGTGCGCTGCCGGGCGATCGGCTGGTCGTAGTCGGTGCGCGCGATGGCGTCGATGGTCTGCGCCTCGTCGAAGTCCTCCGAGCCGGGGATCACCGGGACGAAGCCGACCAGCATCCCGTCCCGCATCACCTGGGCCTCCAGGCCCGGTGTGTCGTCGGTGTCCCAGACCGCCTCGCGCCCGTCCGACAGCTTGATGCGCAGCCCGAACTGGTAGACGCCTTCTCGGGCCATGTGCGCGTTGACGCCGCGCTCTCGCAGGGCGTCCACGACGCGGCGCGCTCGGTTCTCTTCCATCGTGGCCAATCTAGTCGGTCTGCTGCGGCCGCTCCGCGCGGCCTGCGGTTGCGGCCTTGACGGCGTCGCCGCTCATCACCGATAACGCATGAGCACCCGCAAATGGTTCTTGAGTTCTCGGGTTCTTCGGGATCTCGGGTTCTTCGGAATCTCACGGTCTCACGGTTCGTCCTCGCGGTTCGAGCGCCCTCGCGCTTCACGCCGCGGCGGCGCCCGGTGCCACCGCCGCCCGGTACCGCGCCGGCGTGATGCCGTAGCACCGGCCGAACCAGCGCGTCAGGTGCGCCTGGTCGGTGAATCCGGTCTCGGCCGCCGCCTGAGCCGGCGTCAGACCGTCCGCCAGCAGCGTACGCGCGGCGCGCAACCGCAGTTGGCGCTGGTAGTCGCCGGGCGACATGCCGAACTGCGCGACGAACGCGCGGTACAACGCGAACCGGCTGCACCCGGCCAACTGCGACAGCTCGTCCGCGCCGATCTCCCGCGCGAACTGCGCCTGAAGCAGATCGCGCACGCGCTGCACGCCCGCCTCCCGCCGAATCGCCGCCGGATCGATGTACTCGCCCGCGTCCGCAATACCCACGCCACCGATGCGTGTACGCAACGGCGTACAGCGAACCAGTGCGCGCACCGCCGCGTCACGCGCCTCATCCAGTGCGAGCCGCTGTCCACCGGCCGCCGCCGCACGCATCCGGCGCAGCGCGTCCGCCGCCGCGCGGTCGTGCAACACCGGCTCGGCGAACAACGGCGATCCGGTACGCCTACCGCGCTGGTCGCCGAGTACCTCGGTCACCGCCTCGGCCGGGATGTGCACGATCGAGTACGTGAAGCCGAGCGAGTCCGCGGCATGTCCGTCGTGCGGGTCGTCCGGATTGAACGCCATGACCATGCCCGTGACGCTGACTCGCGTCGCGCCCCGGCAGGTGAACGTCTGCGCGCCCGACTCGGTCACCCCGAACGAGTATGTCTCGTGGCTGTGCCGGTGGTAGCGGTGCGTCTCGAAGTGCGCGCGCATCACCTCGACCGAGCTGCCGGGCGCGCGCCAGTACCGCGCCCAGTCGCGATCCCGCCTGTCCACCTCCACGGCCACCCCTCGATTCTGCAACAACCGCCGCACCGCGCGCCGCACGAGCGTCCAAGACCGCCGCGTGCGGCGCACCTGACGATCGAACGGTGACCGAAAACGAATTCAACGCCGCAGCCGCGAACGACGATGTGAAGATCGGCCCGGTGGACACGAAGATCGCCGTCGTGGTGCGCGAGGACCTGGCCACCTGGCAGCGGCTCAACGTGACCGCCTTCGCGGTCAGCGGCATCGCGGCGACCTTTCCGCAGACCGTCGGCGATCCGTACCAGGACGCCGCGGACGTGCGGTACCTGCCCATGTTCGGCCAGCCGGTGCTTGTCTTCGCCGGCAGTGCCGCCGAACTGCGTAAGGCGCACCGCCGTGCGTTGGAGCGCGGCCTCGTGATGTCCATCTACCCCGAAGAGCTGTTCGGCACCTTCAACGACCAGGACAACCGCGCCATCGTGCGCAAGATGCCGACCGAGGACATGACGTTCGCCGGCCTGGCGGTCTACGGCCCGCGTAAGGTCGTCGACGCCGCGCTCAAGGGACTGTCTCTGCACAAGTAACTGACACGCCGACAGGTCGTGCGCCGCCCGACGTGCGGTCCGACGACTAGAGCCAGTCGCGGAACCGGAACGTGACATAGAGCAGGACCGACAGTCCGATCATGATTCCGGTAGACGTCCAGAAACCCGCGGTGGAGCTGAACCCGGGATAGGGCACGTTCTGCCCGTAGAAGCCGGTCACGGCCGTGGGCACCGCGATGACCGCGGCCCAGCTGGTGACCTTCTTCATGATCAGGTTCATCCGGTTGCTCTGGATGGTCAGCTGGGTCTCGCGGATCGTGCCGATCAGGTCGCGCAGGTTGTCGGTCCAGTCCGCGGCGCGGATCGCGTGGTCGTAGACGTCCTGGTAGTACGGGGTCAGCTCCGAGGAGGTCATCCCCAGGTCCTGCCGCACGTGCATCAGTGAGTTGATGACCTCGCGCATCGGCGTGATGACCTTGCGCGCGGTCAGCAGGCCGCGGCGCAGGTCGTAGAGTCGGCGCAGCTCGCCGCCGCCGGGGCCGCCGTCCCAGTCGAAGACCTGGTCGCTGAGCTCCTCGGCGATGTCGTCGAACGCCTGCATCGCGTCGAAGTAGCTGTCCACCACGTGGTCGAGCAGTCCGTAGAGCAGGAAGCCGCAGCCGTGCACAGCCAGGTCGGGCGAGTTGTCCCAGCGCGCGACCACGTCGTCGATGTCGAACTCGCCGGCCTCGTGCATGGTGATCAGCGCGTGGTGGGTGACGAAGGCGCTGACCGAGACCGGCAGCAGGTGCGAGCCGTTGACCACCCGCACCGCGTAGGCGGTGAGCAGCTGGTGGTTCTCGTACCGGTCCAGTTTCGGGCGCTGCCGGCCGACCAGCACGTCCTCGATCGCCAGCTCGTGGAACCCCAGCTCCTCGGCGAGGTCCGCCAGCTCCTCGGTGGTCGGGTCCGGCAGGTCGTACCAGACCATCGTGTCCTTCTGCTCCAGCCAGTCGGACAGGTCGGCCATCGGGAAGCCCTCGGCCACCAGCACGCCGCCGCGGTAGGCGCGGCTGCGGCGCGGCGGCCCGGGCAGGTCGGCGGGCTCGGGTTTATCCTCGACGGTCGGCACGGTGCCGAGGATAGCGGCTCGACGCCGCGGCGAATCAGGCGCGCGTGCGAACCCGGATGAACCCGTGACGGCGCCGTCGCGAGGTTAAGCTCTGAATCGGGCGAAAGCCGCAAAGCAGATGAGCATTGACATCATGCTAACAATCGAAGAAATGACTGTCGGGGGAGTCCGTCTGGCGCCAGCCGCCGGAAGGAGGCGTCCCTTCATGCGCCTGTCGATCCCGCTCACGCTCCTGCTCGGCCTGACCGTGCTCTTCCTGATCCGCAAGGACGAGCTGAAGATCTCGCACGCGCTGCTCGTGGTGCTGCTCGGCTTCTATCTCTCGTCCACCACGCTGGCCGGCCGGATCGGGCAGCTCGACACCATGATCGCCGGACTCGTGGGCGGCAACCTCGGCCCACAGTGACGCTCACCGAGCGCCTGCGGCGTGAAGTTGCGCCGTGAAGTGTATCCATGAACTCCGTGCAATCCATGGACTCCGTACAATCCGCAGATTCCGTGCAATCCGCCCCGCCTCCCGCGAAGTGCGGTCGCGAGAGGCGGGGCGGCTCGTGAGCGCCGGTCAGCGGGCGCTCGTCATTCTGTTAGCTTTCTCCGGCGTCAGCTGACGGCGACGTCGTCCACGTACACGTTGCCCTGGCCGTACCACCCGTGCGCGAAAACCGTGACGTTGCCGGACGAGCCGGTGGTGAACGGGATCGTGAGCTTGGTCCACGTGCTCGACGAGGTCCAGGTGCTCGCGTTAGCCCCGCCGGTGACGCCTACGAAGGCGTAGCTGCCCTGTACCCACGCGGTCAGCGTGTAGCTGGTGTTCGGGCTCAGCGACAGGTTCTGATCGATCTCGCCGGTCTGGCTCGACGTGGCCGCGACCTGTGCGGCGTGGCTTCCCGAGTGCACCGGACTGGACACGACGGCGTCGCCGGACTGGCCGGTCCACGGACTGAGCGCACCGCTCTCGAAACCGCCGTTGACGACCGCGCCGGAACCGCCACCGCCTGAACCGCTGACGGTCAGCGTGTACGTTGCGGTGTGGCTGCCAGACGTCGCGGTCCCCTTAATGGCGATCGCGTACGTACCGGGCGCCGCTGCGGATGTGGTCGAGATCGTGACTGTGGACGAACCGCCCGCGGTCACCGACGCCGGGTTGAACGACACCGACACGCCTGAGGGCGCGCCAGATGAGGACAGGCTCACCGTCTGCGCCGAACCCGAGGTGACCGCCGTGCTCACGGTCGAAGTGGCCGACGAACCCGGGTTCACCGCACCCGAGCCGGGCGCCGCCGAGACCGAGAAGTCGTTGGCCGGCGTGGTCGTGCCGCCGCTGAACGGCTCGAAAGCGTGGCTGAACTGCCACGTGCTCTGCGCGATGCCCGAGCAGCTGTCCAAGCCGCCGGTGCCGACGCAGCCGCCGTTGTCGCGCTGTAGCGCCCAGATCGAGATCTCGTCGATGCCCTTGCTCACGGCCCAGTTGTAGACGGTGGTCGCGTCGGCCGTGGTGAAGGTCTCGGCGGCTCCGTAGTCGTCGATGCCGGGCATCTCGGTGACGCCGATCATGCCCCACTTCTGCGCGGTGGTCTTGGCCGGCCACAGCGAGCCGAGCTGGTTGAACAGGCCCTGCGCGGCGGACTCGGTGTCGTTGGCCATCTCATGCGTCGCGCCGTCGTAGTAGTCGAAGGTCATGACGTTCACGACGTCGACGCGCGCGTTGTTGGCGACCGCGTTCTGCAGCACGGCCAGCCCGTCGGACGCCAGGCCCGAGGTGTTGGTCGGCAGGGTGTAGGAGAACTGGACGGTGTGGCCGGTGCTCGCGGCCCAGCTCTCCACCTGCGCGATGGCCTTGTTGCGCCGGTCGATGCCGGCGGAGTTGGACAGCGAGTTCGCCTCGGTGTCCAGGTCGATCCGGGTGATGTTGTACGTGGTCACCAGGCTCTCGTACGCGGCGGCGATCGAGCTGACGTTGGTGCAGCTGTCTGCGATCTCGGTGTTCGTGGTGTCGGCGGTGTAGCCGCCGAACGACGGGATCACGTTGCCGCCGCCGGCCTGGATGGTGCTGATGTCGCTGCCGAAGACGGAGGAGGAGACGGGCATGCCGGTGTCGCCGTTCCAGTCCACGGTGCACGAGCCGGACGAGGCGGTCTGCAGGAACGCCATGGTGAGGTACGTGGCGCCGGACTGCGAGGACAGGCCGGAAAGGCTCTGGCCGTTCCAGGCCTCGAAGTAGGGGGCGTACACGTGCGCCGGCGTGGCGGTGGCGGCCTGCGCCCCGCCTCCCGCGACGACGACCAGCCCGGCCGCCGAGGCGAGCGTGGCGACCGCGGTCACCGCCGCACGCGCGCCGAGACGCGAACGAGTGCGGGCTTTCGTGGAAGGGTGCGCGGTACGCGATCGGACAATCGGTAAACGCATGAATACTCCAGCGAAGCAGGACGGCGGACGAACCGGAACGCGTCGAGCGGGCCGCGAAAGCCGCCGCCGTCACGCGCACCGGTCTTTCTGCGCCGGCCAGGCGTCGCCGTAGCCGCACCAGGCGCGAAAAAACCCGTGGCCGTACGACCGCCAGTGCACGCCGTTCGAGGTCGAGCGCGCAGCTCCGGACGTTGTCGGCCACCAGTGGTATGTACCACTGCGAGACATAATTGGACTAGACCACGATCCTGTCAAGGTCTCTGCCGACATGCGCGCCGACCCGGGGAGGGCGGACACGGGGTGCTGCGCGTTTGCCCTGCGCATGACATGCTCTGCGCCGTGAACGAGGACATCGAGGTCTGGGATCGCGTCGCCGGCAGAGTGCTCCTGCTCGACCCGGAAGGCAGGGTCCTGCTCTTCCGGGGCTCCGATCCCGCCGGACCCGACTGGTTCCAGTGGTTCACTCCCGGCGGCGGCACCGAGGCCGGCGAGAACGTAAGGGACGCCGCCGCCCGCGAACTGCGCGAGGACCCCGGAATGCACGTGGATCCCGGACTGTACGTGGATGCCACGGCGCTCGGGCGCGAGTTCTTCCGTGGTCCGGCCGAGTTCCGCGGTGCGCAGGCGTGAAGTGGGTGAATGAAGGCGAGCGCGGATGGCGCTTGTGCACTCCTTCCAGGCTTCGGCGCTCGAAGGACGACGACGCTGCCGTTACGCTCAGTCTCACGGCCGCCGAGGCCACGGGATGGGAAAGGGCGCCGGGAATGTTCGAGCTGGGAACCGATGGTCCGTCGGTGATCGTGGCCGGGATCGACGGGTCGGACTCCTCGATGCGCGCCGCCGCGTACGCCGCGGGCCTCGCCCGCCGGCAGGGCTCGAAGTTGGTGCTCGCGTACATCCGCCCGGTCGGCTCGGGCACCCCCCAGGTCGGTGCGGCGTTGACGCAGATCGGCATGGACAACGCCGCCGACCTGGAACGCCAGATCCGCGAGGCCGCCGAGCGGCTGCCGCCCAATCAGCGCGCGCGCTGGGAGTTCTACAGCGCCGAGGGCGATCCGTACCGCGGCCTGGTCGAACTGGCCGACCGCATCCGCGCCGACGCCGTCGTCATCGGCGCCTCCGAACGGGCCGGCCACCGCATCCTCGGCTCGGTCGCGGTCCGCCTGGTCAAGTCCGGCCGCTGGCCGGTCACCGTGGTCCCGTAGCGCCGTGGCCTCATCTGCAGTGGCCCCGTCGTGCGGTCGCCCGCGGCCGAACGGACCAACAGCTCCCTGAGTCGCGTCCCGCTCACTGCGGCAGCATCGGCCTGCCGTCCACGCCGGTCGGCCAGCCGGGGTTGTGCGCGACCTCCCAGGCGTGCCCGTCCGGGTCGGCGAAGTACCCCGAGTACCCGCCCCAGTCCGTCGCCCGCGCCGCCTTGAGCACGCTGCCGCCCGCCGCGACCGCCTCCGCGATGGCCGCGTCGACCTCGGCCGGACCGTCCAGGTTGATCGCCACCGTGATGCCCCGATACCCCGGACCGAGCGGGATCGGGGCCTGATTGCTGTCCGCCGCCAGCTCGTCCGTCCCGTACAGGCCGAGCAGGCCGCCCGAAGTCCGGAAGAAGCTGACCACCCCCGGCACCGACGAGGAGGACAGCGGCCAACCGAGCGCCTGGTAGAAGGCCGTCGACTTGGCCAGATCGCTCACCCCGAGCGTGACCAGACTCACCACTGGACGTACCGCCATCGTCGCCGCTCCCTACTCCCGAACCCGTTCGACCACTTGATGCGACCAGTCAATCACCGCGTACCGACAAGTCCCGCCACGTCGGCTCCGTGCCAGGTCAGAAGCCCCATCACGTCCGCCGCCCCGACCGCGTCCGCTCTACCCGAGCCTGCTCACTCGCGGATCACGCAGCGAAACCCCAGGTGGCACGAGGCCGTGTCCTCGGTCTGGCCCTGCCGCGCCGCCGGCCGATAGCAGAGGCAGTAGTTGGGCGCGCACAGATGCGAGCCGCCTTTGGTCACCCGCCTCGGATACCGCTCCAC
>JBOHCW010000633.1:0-1966 GCA_050725375.1 Actinocrinis sp.
GCGCCCGGGCCCGGGCGGCCAGGGCGCGGGCGCGGTGGACGACCGGACGTAGCTCGGCGGGCAGGTCCGGGGCGTCGGCCACCGCGAGCAGCGCGGCGAGCACACCGCACATCTCGCGGTGGAACGCGGCGACCTCGCGCAGCCCCTCACCGAGGAACGCCAGATCCTCGTCGCACGCGCACGGCGGGTACGCCAGCGACGGCGGCAGCGCCGTCAGCCGGTGGTCACACGTGCTCCGGGTCATGACTGTGGTCACCGCAAGCTCTCCCCTCTGACCGACTGAAGTCCATGTCTGGCCGCGCTGTGGCCCCGGCGCGCACCGAGCGCGGAAGCCACAGCGGCGCCGTCCGGTTACTGGTGCGCCAGCAGGTGGTGGGTGTCGTGCAGCAGGGCCCGAAGATCGGCCCCGGTGCCGAGCAGCAGCGGCAGCAGCAGTTCGTTCTCCTTGTACAGGTGCACGCCGAACAGGCACTCGATCTGCGCGGCGGTCGCGGCCAGGTCGAGCGGCTCGCTCTGTTCGCGCAGCGCCGCGATCCGCTCGGCCAGGGCGCGGTGCTCCTCGGTCATCGCCTCCACCAGCAGCCGTCCGTCCGCCGCGGCCCGGCCCGCGGTGTAAAGGGTGCGCTCCTCGGCCGCCGCGTGCGGCATGAGCTCCTCGTCGAGGAACGCGAGCAGCCCCTCGCGCGCGGCGTGCGCGTCACCGCCGCGCGCCGCGTCCCGCACCGACCGCACCCGGTCGGACAGTGTCTGCGTGAGCTGTGCGTGGTGGGCGCGGATCGACGCCGCGGCCTCGTCCGCGCCGACCGGGCGCGTGATCGTCTGGGACATTGCATCCTCCCGATGAACCGGTACCTTTTTTACAAATCATAGTAGTATTAATAGGGCTGGGAAGTCCGCGGTACTGGGGTGTGCATCACATCGCCGGCGACGCGGCCTCGCGTGGCGGACCGCGGCCCGGCGCCGGAAGCAGACGACGGCGACGCGCGCTGCGTCCCGCGCTCGGCGCACCGGCTGGACCCGATGGTTGACCGGAAGGTAGGTGAACGTGATGCCGGCGCTACAGGCGATCGTGATCGGTGTCGGCAGCAGCGAACTGCGCGGCGACGCCGGATTCGGTGCCGCCGTGATCGAGACGCTGCGCAGACAGCCGGGCCTGGCAGACACGGTCCGGCTGGTGCGCTGCGACGGCGACCCGGGCCGCATGATCGAACTGTGGGACGGCTACGGCGTCGCCCTGGTGGTCGACGCGGTGCGCGGCGGATGCGAGGCGTACGGATTCCTGTGCCGGCACGACCTGCCCCGTGACGCGCTGCTCGGCTCGACCGGGCCGTGGCCGGGGACGCCGTCCGGTGGCGGGACCGGAGGTAGCGCGCACGCGGCGGGCCTGCGAGCGGCGGTGCGCCTGGGCCACACGCTGGGCAGGCTGCCGGATCGGCTGATCCTCTACGCGGTGCACGGCCGGGACTTCCGCCCCGGCGCGCCGCTCTCCCGCCCGGTCGAGGCTGCCGTGCCGCAGCTGGCGGCCAGGATCAGCCGCGATGTCCTCGGCGTGCTGTCCCAGTACGCACGACAGGACGAACGTCCCGGCGGCCACCGGTCCAGCGACTCTATAAGGGTACTGTCACCGTCGGCGACGGTAAGGGCATGACCGTCGCGCCGCCGCACCCGTTGCACGCCGACACGATCGCCTCGACGCCCGGCAGGCCTCGCCCGCATCCCCGGACACGGCCGCGGGTATCCGTATCGTGCACGTCGGGTTCGCGATCATGCGCATCGGCGAGCAGGAGGCGCCGCCGGCCATGCAAGCGGCGACATCCACGATGAGCACCGGCACGTGGCGATCGAAACGTTCAGGAGGCCCGGATGACAGAGCCCGGCGCGGTGGTGATCGCGGCCACGGACGCGGACACCCGGCGATCTGACCGGCCCGCATCGCCCGGCCCGGTCCGCCAGAGCGCCCCGGCAT
>JBOHCW010000634.1:0-7704 GCA_050725375.1 Actinocrinis sp.
GGACTCGAACCCCCATTCATCGGACCAAAACCGATTGTCTTACCTTTGGACGACCCGGGATGGCGTAAGCCCTCGTAGCACACGGCTTGGCTCGCGTGTGACTTGAAGGGCTCGCCCTAGTCTGGCACATAGCCGACGCTCCGCGCCGCTAAGATTCCCCGCCACAAGCCGTCGATACGGCGGTAGAGGGTACTTGGTTGAAGCACCTTGACCGTGAGACAGCCGTGATAGTCGCTGCCCGTCCTGAGTCGCACCGTTTTCGGCTGGTGCCGCTTCAGCGTCGCGCGGCGGAACTCGACCTCCCGCAACCCGACCACCGAGCGCCAGTATTCCTCCGCCTTCGCGAGATCGGCGCTCTCATGAATTGAGATCCGGTACTGCCTTCGGCCCTCGCCGATATCCATGAGATCCAGCCACCGCAGGAAGATCTGGATCATCCCGGGGTCGCTGTTTATGAACGTGACAACCTCGCGCCGCGCATAAGACTTGTCCTTCACACCCTCGGCCCAATAGAGCGCCGCGCCGATGAGCATCAGTTCTCGATCGGAGACTTCGCCGACCTCTGCGTATGCGGCCGCCTTCTCGGCGGTGCGGCGCGCCTCGGTTCGCGCGCTCTGGACACGATTCATGTGCGCGGCTTGGGCGACCCGGTCCGGGGCCGGGTGCGGTAGGTCTCGCAGCCACATCGACAGCGCGCCGGACGAGACGCCGAGCGCCGCGCGTATCTGCTTGTACGTGCGGCCCTCGCGCCGCAGCGTGCGAGCGGCCTCGCGGTCGTCGTCCCGCGCGCGGGCACGCAGGCCGGGGTGCGCCGCCCGCGCGATTTCGTCCCGGTTGATCGCGCAGTTGACCGCCCACGTCGATGTGCCCGGCAACGCCGCGCGTATCTCTGCGGCGCTCAGGCCCTTCGACCGCAGGGCTCGTACACGGTCGGCGACGGAAGCGACTTCGGCCTCGAAAAGCTGGTTCTGCGGCGGGAGAATGTCCATATCCAGAATGTACGGATGTTCTCCCGACTATGCGCTCAAACTTTCGAGGTTCATCCTTACGGCAGAATTCGAGGATTGAATGACTATCGTTCCATTCACTCGAATGCGGCGTTACTTCCGATCGTTAACCCCACCAGAATGCCGCTGCGATCAGCACGTACAGGCCGACCATGGTCGCGCCTTCGAGCCAGTCGGACTCGCCGTCGGAGACCAGGTACGACACGGCGAGCGTGGAGACCGCGACGCTGGAGACCAGCATCGGGTTGAAGACCAGGGTGAAGGTCGCGCCGCCGACGCCGACCAGCGGCGAGATCAGCACCAGGACCGGCGCGAGGACCAGGGCGATCTGCAGCGGGCTGTTGAGGATCACCGAGAGCGCGTGGTCGGCCTGGTTCTGCCAGGCCAGCTTCACGCCGACCGCGTTCTCGACCGCGTTGCCGGCGATCGCGACGATCACCAGGCCGGCGAAGGCCTGCGAGATGTGCAGCGAGGCCATCGCGGGCTGCAGGGCGTTGACGAAGAGGTCTGACACGTACGCGGCCAGCACGCCGGTCGCCGCCAGCATGCCGATCGCGAAGGCCAGCGGCCAGTGGTTGCCGCCCTCGTGCGCGGCCTGTTCGGCCCTCGCCTCGGCGGCCTGCTCGGCGGCGGTCGGCTCCAGCGCGGCGTGCTCGTCCGGGTTCTCGCGGCGCAGCGAGGCCGGGATCGACAGCGCGAAGACGACCAGCAGGACGACCGCGGTGACTCGGGACAGGCCCACCTCGTGCGCGCCGGCGGCGGAGTGGATATACGAGGCCAGCGAGGGGACGAGCATCGCGGCGACCGAGAGGATCATCAGCGCCATGATCATCCGCGCGCGGGTCTGCGAGTAGCGCAGCACGCCGTTGCGCCGTCCGCCGACGAAGAACGACAGGCCGAGCACCAGCAGCAGATTGCCCAGGATCGAGCCGATGATCGCGGCGGTGACCACGTCGTTCAGCCCCTGGCGTAGCGCGAAGATGCAGATGAACAGCTCCGGCAGGTTGCCGAGGGCCGACTGCAGCACGCCGATGGCGCCGGCCCCGAGCCGGTCGGCCAGGTGGTCGACCGCGCGGCCGACCAGGGCGGCGAGCAGCGCGACCGCGACCGCGGAGACCAGGAACGGGAAGACCGCCCCGCCGCCCTCGGTCAGCGCGGCGGCGACCGTGAACACGGCGGCGCCGGCGATCATGCCGAGGTCCGAACGGCTCAGCACCCTGCCGACGAAGGACCCGGGCGGCTGCGTCTCAGTGGTCGTCATGACGGTGGAGCGTAGGGCATGCGGGCGAACTGGGCGGAAACCTCGGCGAGCGGTCGATCCCGTTTCGGGGCTCGTGCGGCGAAATCGGTCCGGTTGATTTGCCATTCATGCCGGAACGGCGCGGCGAAACGGCCTCCCGCGAGCCCGCGAGACGGAATCAAACACCCTCTAAGGCAGGTCGAGGATCTTCTCTCGGACGGCGTACATGACGGCCTCCATCCGTGAGTGCAGCTGCAGCTTCTCCAGGATGTTGCGCACGTGGTTCTTGACGGTGTTCTCGCTGATGAACAAGGTCTTGGCGATCTTGCTGTTGTTCGCGCCGGTCGCGATCAGCTTGAGCACTTCGAGCTCGCGGTCGGTCAGCCTGGGCGCGGGCGGGCCCTGCTCGCGCCGCTCCTCGCCGCTGCGGGCCATGGTGGCGAACTCGCTCAGCAGCTTGGTGGCCATCGACGGGGTGATCAGCGACTGGCCGCCGGCCACCGCTCGGATCGAGTCGGCGATCTCGTGCGGCGGGATCTCCTTGAGCAGGTAGCCGGTGGCGCCGGCCTTGATCGCGTCGTACAGGTCGACCTCGTCGTCGCTCATCGTGAGCATCACGATCCGGGTCGACGGGGCGACCTCCTTGATCGCGGCGGCCGCCTCGATGCCACCGCGAAGCGGCATCTTCACGTCGAGCAGCACCACGTCGGGCAGCAGCTCGCCGGCCTTCTCCACCGCCTCGGCGCCGTCGCCGGCCTCGCCGACGACCTCGATGTCGGCCTCCTGCGCCAGCACGATGTCCAGGCCGCGCCGCAGCAGCGCGTGGTCGTCGACCAGCAGGACCCTGATCGGATCGGTGCCCGGGGCCGCGTGCCGCGCCGAGGCGCCGCGCCCGGACCGGCCCGCCTGGACCGGGATCGCATCGGGACGCGCGCCGCCGGCCTGGCCGGAATCGGGTTGGGCCACCACCTGTCCGTACCCCCTGGATCTCGATCGGCCGGTCCGGGCGGGCGTCGGTTACTCCCGGACGGAACTCCGGAGACGCATAGTGACCGAGTCATCATCGCACAGTATCGGCGAAACCTGATAATAGCTGGCGCGGACCCGGAAGTGACAGTGCCGCCGGGTGGCGAACACCGCCCTATAGTGCGACGTGCGCTCTATCCTCCGGATCCGCGCCCTACGAACGTCAGGCCATGTGCACACGGACCGCGTGCAAAAGGGCTTGTGAATTCGGCACAGGTGGCGAATTCAGCGCCGTTGACGTCCGCGCGCGCCGCCTATGCCGCGTGCGCCGTGCCCGGCTGTCCGCCGGAGTAGTGCGCCGCCCCGGACTCCTCAAGGTGGATCACGCCGTAGTCGTAGCCGCGGCGCCGGTAGACGACGGAAGGCAGCTTCGAATCGGCGTCGACGAACAGGTAGAAGTCGTGCCCGACCAGCTCCATCTCGTAGAGCGCCTGGCACAGGTCCATCGGCGGGCCGGTGTGCGTCTTCTCGCGCACCACCATCGGGCCCTCGCCCTGCACCTCGATCGGTCCGGCGTGGTGGACGGCGACGGGCGGCTCGACGGGCTCGGCGTCGGCCAGCTGTAGGGCCAGCTCCGCGGCTTCCAGGTCGGCGAGCGTCGAGGTGGCGACGGCGACGGAGACCGGGCTGCGGCGGCCGTGATGAACCCGGCGGCGGTCGGCCGCGCGGCGCAGCCGCGCCTCCAACTTCGCGGTGGCGATGTCGAGCGCGGCGTACGGGTCGCCGGCGCACGCTTCGGCGCGCACCACGGGGCCGCGCGTACGCAGGGTGATCTCGATGCGGTCGCAGCGTTCGGCCTGCCGGGGGTTGCGCTCGCGAGAGAGCTCCACGTCGATGTTGGTCGCCTTCCCGTCGAAGCGCTCGATCCGCGAGAGCTTCTCGACCACGTGCTTGCGGAACCGTTCGGTCACCTCGGTCTTTCGGCCCTTCACCACGATGTCCACGCGCGTCTCCCTTTTCGCTTGCTGTCTCATCACGCTCTTGCGGGTTCGGGCGCGGCCGCGGATCTCGACACGCGGGCTCACGCTCGGCTCGTCGGTAGGTGGCTGAGTCGGGGTTCGTCGGTTGGGGTACACCGCCTCCTGGTCTGTCTCGGGTCGCCGGTACCCGGAAAAACCGGGTATGGAGGGGTAACGACGCGAATGTGCCGCTAAGTTCCGGTCGGCCGGATCGGCTTGTTCACGATCTCGGCCGCCGCTCGTCGCGCGCACTGCCCATGTGCACGAACGTAATGCCGCCAGAGCATGAACGGTAGGGGCCGATCGGCCTACTCCGCCAAGAGGGTGAAGCGTGATCGGCTCATGGGTTGCGCGTACCGCACACGCGCGGAGCGAAACCTCGCGCGGACGGGTAATTCTGGGCCACGTACGGGTTTCCGCCGCGGTTCAGCGGTCGCGGAACCGGGTCGCGGCGAGGACGGCGGCGCCGATCGGCCGACCGCCTGCGACACGCAGGGCGCGGGCCGCCTCCGCGAGGGTCGAGCCGCTGGTCATCACGTCGTCGACCAGCACGATCGGGCGCAGTGCGAGCCGTCTGACAGCGGCGGAGCGTACGGTCAGCGCGCCGCGCAGGTTCGCCGCGCGCTCCAGGTGTGTCAGGCCGACCTGGTCGCTTACCCGCTGACAGTGCCGCAGTGCGGGCAGGACGTTCGCGGTGCGCCCTAACGTACGTAGCTCTGCGGCGGCCACGCACGCCATACGTCGCACGTGGTCTTGCCCACGGCGCCGGACCGATGCGCCGCTGGACGGCGCGGGCACGAGCCACAGCGACGGCTCGTCGTCCGCGGCCGCGAGCACGGCTCGGGCGAGGTACCTGCCGAGCGGACGCGCCAGGTCGAGCCGGTTGCGGTCCTTCTGCGCGACGATGATGTCCGGCATCGGGTCGCGGTACGGCGCGAGGGCCTGCACGCGCGGCAGACCACGCGGACGGCGCACCGGGCTCACCGCGATGGACCGACCGCTCAGAACGAACGCGCACGTACGGCACAGCCCTTCACGCACCTCGGCGCCGCCGACGCGTTCGCAGCCGGCGCATTCGGCGGGCAGGACGAGATCGAGCAGGTTGGTCCAGAAGGACCAACGCCGCTCACTGTCATGACGCGCCGTCACATGACGCGGCGTCAGTTCCCCTGCCATAGCAGAATTTTATGTACGATTCGCCCCACACGCGACTCAATTCGTGAAAAAGGGCACCGTCGCGACCTAATTCGCGTAGGAAGGCACTGTCCCGTTCACGCCGCTGACCGTGTTCCAGCTGCTGGTGTTGAACGCGTACTGATCGATCAGCAGCTTCGGTCCGCTGCCGGGTTGCTGCGGGCTCGTGTACGACGCGAGCAGCATCGCGCCGGTCCACTCGATGCCCGAGACCTTGAGCGGCGGGTTGATCGTCACCGGGTTGGGGTCGGTGAGGCTGACCACGGGCGAGCCGTCCGGGTTCAGCTCGTAGATGGCCGGCGGCGAGGACGGCTCCGAGGAGCCGAGCACGCCGAGCGACTGGCTGCCGTGCCAGTCCAGGCCGGTCACGTTCGTCCACTGGCTCACCACCGGCTGGATCAGCGCGAAGCTGAGGTTGACCGAGGGCGGGGAGCCCGAGTCGCCGACCACGCCGATGCCGACCGAGTACAGCGGGCCGGGCGCGGAGGCCGAGGGCGGCTCGGCGTAGTCGACGGCCAACTGCCGGCCGTCCGGCGCGATGGAGATTTTCTGCACGGCGGTGTCGTCGGCGCCGATCACGTCGACCTGCTGCGGCTGAGCCGACCGCGAATGGCCGGCGTCGAGCCGGAATACCGCCGCGGCGCCGTTCACCTTGGCGAGGAACCAGAGGCGGCCGAACGCGTCCCAGGTCAGCGAGCTGATGCCGGTCCCGGTCCAGACCGGCGCGCCGTCTGCGGGATTGCCGGGCGTGCCCAGGTAGAGCTTGGTGTCGGTGGCGTCCACGACGGCGGCCAGCTGACCGCCCGGGCTGCTCGGGTCGTTGGTGATCGCGAGCAGGCTGTACTGGCGGCTGTTCGGGCCGACCTGCGCGGCCGTCGTGTGCCCGTTGTAGTACTGGCTGACGCGGTGATCGGTGGCGTCGATGTAGTAGAAGGACTTCGAGCCGGAGGTGCCGACGGACACGTTGTACTGCTTCATCACCTTGTCCACGGCGGTGGACGAACCGAGCCGCGTGCCGCGCCCGTCGGCCACCGTCACGCGGCTGATGGAACCGAGGTTGCTGTATGTCGCGAGCAACTGGTCGGCGAGGTGGCTACAGGCACTCTTGTCGTGTGTAGTGCAGTAGTTCGGCGTCTTGACGGTGACAGTCGCGTCGTTCTCCGAATCGATCGTCACGGGCGTCGAAGGGTCCAGAGCGATCTGCGGCGCGGCCATTCCGGCCACGTTGTTGAGCCGGTTCGGCGGGCCGAGGAACAGCGAAGCGGCCAGTTGCTGCGCGGTCGCCGCGTCGCCGATCTGGGAACGCAGGTAAACCGGTACCGGGATCATGCTCGTGTCGGGTGAGTCCTGGTTCAGGTAGTACAGGTAGTACGCCGCGTACGCGGCGCGGAACGACTCCTGGGTGAGCGCGACGCCGAAGTCGTCTCGCATCCGGTCGATCTGGTAGTAGCCCTTCGCCTTGTCGAAGGACACGTGGAACTTGAACGTGCCGTCGCCCTGCCCGGCGCTGACGGGCTGATAGCTGCCGTTCTCGGCCAGTCTCGCGACGACCGTGCCGGTGATCTGTATCTCCAAGCCGCCGTTGCTGTCGACGTGCGGGCTGATCACGGTCGGGCTGCTCTCCTCGCTGAACACCAGGACCTTGTTCGGGTCCCAGTTCTTCTGCGCCTCGCCGGTCAGGTAGGCCTGGGCAATGTTGAGGTTGCCCGGGCCGCTGGCGGCGTTCTGCAGGAAGCCCTCGACGGCGAAGGTCGGGCTGTCGCCGCGCTGAGGGGCGCGCGGCCAGATGCTCACGTCGGCGCCACTGCCGGCCTTGACCTGCTTCTGGACGGTGTTGACGGACGAGTTGGCGGGCAGGTTCACGCAGCCGGCGGTCAACAGTGAGCCGATCGCGATGGCGACTAGCGCGACGCGGCGGATGGCCTTGGTGCGCCGTGTGCGTGTAACACACGATGTCATGTCTGGCCCCCTACTCGCTGTCCGTCACTGCTGGACACGTCGCCGGACACGTCACGCTCACCGGCATCGCGGCCGTCCTGCTCGACAACACGGTTGCTGTCGCCGTCGCCGCTTGCCTCTGTGTCCGCGCTCGTGTCTACGCGACTCGCCCCTGCGGCTGCGTCTGCGTCTGCGTCTGCGTCTGGGCCGAGACCGGCGCCGACACTGCTGTCGAAGTCGGTGACCGACGGCTGATGGCCGGCGGGCTCATGGGGCGCGCGCGGATCGAGCACGGTCCGATGATCAGATGGTTGACGCTCCGCGGCCGTATGCGTATGCC
>JBOHCW010000635.1:0-10851 GCA_050725375.1 Actinocrinis sp.
TCGCCGTGCCCGCACGCCGACACGGCCCGCTCGGAGTCGGGCTGCAGGGCCTGCGCGCGAGCGGCCAGGCCGGCCAGCTCGGCGAGCTGTTCGCGGCGGCGCCGGCGCGCGTGATCGAGGGCTGATCCGGTCGGCGCCGGATCCGGCTCGGGGCTCATGCGCTCATGGTAAGCACGCGGATGGTAAGCACGCGGACGCGCGCACGATACCTGCCGCCGGACACGCACGGTCCCAGCCGTTGTCACCGCCGTGCCGTAGCGTCGTCCTTGAATATCCGACCGGGGACTACCAGACACGACACAGGAGAGTTGCGATGGCGCAACTTGAGCAGGCGGCGGGCGAGCCGATGATCGAGGTGGCCGGCCTCGCCAAGACCTTCAAGACCAAGCGGAGCACGGTCGAGGCGGTGCGCGGCATCGACCTGACCGTGCGGCCGGGCGAGATCGTCGGCTTCCTCGGGCCGAACGGCGCGGGCAAGACCACCACGCTGCGGATGCTGACCACGCTGCTCGAGCCCACCGGCGGCACCGCGACGGTGGCCGGCGCCGACCTGCGGCGCGAGCCGGGCGAGGTGCGCCGCCGGATCGGCTACGTCGCGCAGACCGGGGGCACCGACGGCGCGTGCACGGTGACCGAGGAGCTGATCACCCAGGCCGAGCTGTACCGGCTCGGCCCCCGCGAGGCGCGCGAGCGCTGCGCGAAGCTGCTGGCCCAGCTGGACCTGGCCGGTCTGGAGGAGCGCTTCGTCAAGACCCTGTCCGGCGGCCAGAAGCGCCGACTGGACATCGCGCTCGGCCTGGTGCACGCGCCGCGCCTGGTGTTCCTGGACGAGCCGACCACCGGCCTGGACCCGCAGAGCCGGGCCAACCTGTGGACGCACGTGCGCCGGCTGCGCGACGACCTGAACACCACGGTCTTCCTGACCACGCACTACCTCGAAGAGGCCGACGCGCTCTGCGACCGGATCCTGATCATCGACTCGGGCCGGATCGTGGCCGAGGGCAGCCCGCAGCAGCTCAAGCAGCGCATCTCCGGAGACCTGGTCACCATCGAGGTGGCCGGCGACCGCGACCCGTCCGCCGCGAGCGCGGCGCTCGACGGAGTGGACGGCATCCGCGAGCGCAGCGTGCACGGCCAGGCCCTGCGCGTCACCGTGAACGAGGGCGACCAGCACCTGATGGGCATCATGCGCGCGCTGGACGCCGCGGGCGTCCCGATCGCCTCGATCCAGCTGGCCCGCCCGACCCTGGACGACGTGTTCCTCACCCTGACCGGCCGCTCGCTGCGCGACGACAGCCCGTCCGGCCAGGCCGCCGGGTCCGGCGGACCGGGGAACGACGCGGTGTCACCTGGCGCCGGATCACCTGAAAGCGCGTCACCTGATACGACCACCTCCGACACCGCGACCACGGGGAGCAGCCGATGAACACCGCGGGCACCCTGCGCGACACCGTGCTGATCTTCCGCCGCCAGCTGCGCCTGTCGCTGCGCAACCCGGCCTGGCTGATCATCGGGGTGATCCAGCCGATCCTTTACCTGGCCCTGTTCGGGCCGCTGGTCAAGCACTTCGTCACCGCGCCGCACGCGCCGGCCGACCTGGCCTGGCGGATCTTCGTACCCGGACTGCTGGTGCAGCTCGGCCTGTTCGGCTCGCTGTTCGTCGGCTTCGCCATCATCGCCGAGTGGCGCGCCGGGGTGATCGAGCGGATGCGGGTCACGCCGGTCAGCCGGTTCGCGCTGCTGTTCGGCCGGGTGCTGCGCGACGTGGTCGCGCTGCTGGTCCAGTCGATCATCCTGGTGCTGACCGGCCTGGTCATGGGCCTGCGCGCGCCGGTCGGCGGCGTGCTGCTCGCGCTGGCCTTCGTCGCGGTGCTCTCGGTCAGTATGTCCTCGATCTCGTACGCGGCCGGCCTCGCGCTCAAGAGCGAGGACGCGCTCGCCCCGCTGCTCAACTCGGTGGCCGTGCCCATCCTGCTGCTGTCCGGCATCCTGCTGCCGCTCACCCCGCAGTCCGCGCCGACCTGGCTGTACGAGATCTCCCGCTTCAACCCGTTCAAGTACATCGTGGACGCGATGCGCGAGGTGTTCCTCGGCACGTACGCGAACTCGACCGTGCTGTGGGGCGTGCTGGTCAGCATCGGGCTGGCCGCGCTCTGTATGGCGCTGGGCGTGCGCAGGTTCCAGATCGAGAACGCCTGAGCGAGGCGGTCAGTGCGGGACGGCGAGCCAGAGCCCTGACTCGTCGTCCCAGCGCAGCAGCGCGTCGTCGAACTCGGCCGATTCGAGGTCGAGCGGGCGCAGCCGCGCCCAGGACCGGGCCGGCCACCGGTTCTCGTCGCGCGGGATCAGCACGGCCGCCGACGGCTCACGCACCGCGGCCCGCCGCGACCGCGCACGCCCGGCCAGGCGCCGCTGCTCGGCCCACTGGTCCAGCAGCGCGGCGAGCGCGGCCGGCGCCACGTCGTCCAACTCCTGGAACAGGGCACTGACGAACAGCGCGCCGACCACGACCTCCGACAGTTCGCCGCCGTTGTACGAGAGCCCGTTGCCGCCCGGCGCCGCCGCGAACGCGAAATACCGGCCCGTGCCGCTGTCCGAGCGCCACGAGGCGGCCAGTTCGTCCCGCTCGGCGGCGGCCAGGTGCGGGAACTGGCGGCGCACCGAGATGCGCAGCCCGGCCGCCTCGGCGCGCATCGCGGCCTGGTGCGCTCCGAAGGTCCAGTCGGGGAACTCGGCGAGGATGCGCGCCTCGAAGAACTCGCTCACGGCGCAGAGCGTACGCGTACTGCTTCGCGCGAGGTCGTGGAAAGCGGTTTCCAATGCGGTACAGTGCGCGGATGGCAGCCAGTCGGGGACGTTCGCGGCCGGGCGCGGCCGCCGCGACCGGCACCGCGACGCTGAGCCAGGTCGCCTCGCGCGCGGGCGTCTCGCCGGCCACCGCGTCGCGGGTGCTGCACGGCTCGGGCGCGCGCGCGGTCAGCGACGAGTTGCGCACCCGGGTGCTCGCCGCCGCCGCCGAGCTGCGGTACATCTCGAACGGCCCCGCGCAGGCGCTGGCCCGCGCCTCGACCGATACGGTCGGCCTGGTCGTGCACGACGTGGCCGACCCGTACTTCTCGGCCATCGCCGCCGGGGCGATGCGCGTGGCGCGGGCGCACGGCCTGATGGTCATGGTCGCCGCGACCTTCCGCGACCGCGAGCTCGAACTCGAGTACCTCGCGCGGCTGCGCGCCCAGCGGGCCCGCGCCGTGCTGCTGGCCGGCAGCGCCTTCGTCGGCGGGCCCGGCGCCGGTCGAGCCGGGGCCGGCGACTACACGGCACGGCTGGCCGCCGAGATCGAGGCGTTCGAGCGCCAGGGCGGGCGCGTCGCCGTGATCGGACCGCACGGCGTGCCCGTCGACACCGTCGAGCCGGACAATCACGGCGGCGCGGCCGGCGCGATCCGGCACCTGTGGGACCTGGGACACCGGCACATCGCAGTGCTCTGCGGCCCACGCGGGCTGGCCACGGTGGCGCGGCGGCTCGACGGCGCCCGTGACGCGCTGCGCGAGCTCGGCGGCGCGCTGCCGGACCGCCTCGTCGCCGAGGCCGACTTCACCCGCGAGGGCGGGCGGGCCGCCGCGCTGCGGCTGCTGCGCGAGGCCCCCGAGGCGACGGCGATCCTCGCGCTCAACGACCTGATGGCCGCCGGAGCCCTGGCCGCCGCCCGCGACGAGCTGCGCCTGAGCGTGCCCGGCGAGCTGTCCGTGGTCGGCTTCGACGACCTGCCGCAGGCCGCAGACCTCAATCCCGCGCTGACCACCGTCCGGCTGCCGCTGGAGCAGATCGGCGAGAGCGCGCTGCGGCTGATCCTGGAGGATCAGGCCGCCGTCGGTGACGGCGCACCGGCCCCGCGCACCGTGCTGATCCCGGCGACGCTCGTCGTGCGCGCCAGCACGGCCGCGCCGCGCGTAGCCGCCGTTTAGCGCCGGCCGGAGCCGCCGGAGCCCCAGCCCGACCCCGACCCCGAGCGCGGCCCGGAACCCGAGCGGCGCCGCGCCGCCCACCGCACGATCAGCGCGACGATCGCGAGTACCACGACGATCCCGATCAGCCCGCCGAACAGCGAGTGCAGCAGCCAGTGGAACGCCAGGAGGTGCCCGAATCTGAACCCGAACCCGTGCCCGACGCGCCCGAACCCGTGCCCGCGCGCCAGGATGGCGACCGCGCCGAACCCTGCCGTCATCGCGACCGCCCCTCGGTGATGATGCGCCACGAAACGATCCCCCGAAGCGCAGGGTAGCAAATCGGGTGCGTTCGGGACGCACCCGCGAAGACCGGCCTAATCAGGGTCCGGTCATCCAGTCGGAATACCGTTCGGCCGCTTTGGCTTGACGCGGTCGCAGCGCTGGTGTGGGTTTGGTGGTGGAGGGTAGTTCTGGTGCCGAGGTACGACGACTGCACAGTGGACGACGCCGCGGCCGTCGCGCGGCGGCGGTCTCGCGTCCGGCAGGGCTGAGCTGGGAGGCAGAAGATGACCGATGAGACGGGCTATGCGACCGGCGGCGGCCCCAAGCACCGGGTGGTGATCGTCGGCTCGGGCTTCGGCGGACTGTTCGCCGCCCGCGCGCTGCGCCACGCCGACGTGCAGGTCACCATCGTCGCGGAGACGCCGCACCACCTGTTCCAGCCGCTGCTCTACCAGGTCGCCACGGGCATCCTGTCCCAGGGCGAGATCGCCCCGGCCACCCGCGAGATCCTGGCCCGGCAGCGCAACACCCGGGTGCTGCTGGGCCAGGTGACGGACGTCGACCCGGACTCGCGCAAGCTCACCGCCCGCGCCCCCGGCCGCGGCGACGTGTTCCACCTGGAGTACGACAGCCTGATCGTGGCGACCGGCGCCAAGGAGTCCTACTTCGGCAACGACCGGTTCGCCGAGTTCGCGCCGGGCCTGAAGAGCATCGACGACGCGCTGGAGCTGCGCGGCCGGATCTTCGGCGCCTTCGAGCTGGCCGAACTGGAGCCCGACCCCGAGCTGGAGCGGCGCCGGCTCACGTTCGTCGTGGTCGGCGCGGGCCCGACCGGCGTGGAGATGTCCGGCCAGATCGCCGAACTGGCGCACCGCGCGCTGGTGGGGGAGTACCGCCGGATCGACACCCGCACCGCCCGGATCGTCCTGGTCGACGCCGCGCCGCTGGTGCTGCCGCCGTTCGGCGAACCGCTCTCCTCCCGTGCGGCCAAGCGGCTGCGCGAGCTGGGCGTGGAGATCCGCCTCGACGAGATGGTCGTGGACATGGACGCCGGCGGCGTCGTGCTCAAGGACAAGAACGGCAAGACCGAGCGGATCGACGCGCTGACCAAGATCTGGGCCGCCGGCGTGTCCGCCTCCCCGCTGGGCAAGGCGCTGGCCGACCACGCTGGCGCCGAGACCGACCGGGCCGGCCGGGTGCGGGTCAACCCGGACACCACGCTGCCCGGATACCCGAACGTGTACGTGGTCGGCGACCTGATGGCGCTCGACATGCCCGGCGTCGCGCAGGTGGCGATCCAGAGCGGCCAGCACGCGGCGAAGCAGATCGTGGAGAAGCTGGCCGGCAAGCCCGGCGGCGAGCCGTTCCACTACCACGACAAGGGCAGTATGGCCACGATCTCCCGGTTCAACGCCGTGGCCAGTATCGGCAGGTTCAAGTTCAGCGGCTTCCCGGCCTGGCTGCTGTGGCTGGTGGTGCACCTGATGTACCTGGTCGGCTTCAAGCACCGGGTCACCACTGTCCTGCACTGGGCCGTCAGCTTCGTCGGCCGCGGCCGCTCCGAGCGCGCCGTCACCGCGCAGCAGGTCTTCGCCCGCGGCGCGATCGAGCAGCAGGCCGCCCAGGAGGCGGCGGAGGCGGCCGACCAGGCCACGGTCCAGTGACCAGAGCGGTGGCCAGAGCGGTGGCCAAATCAGTGATCACGCACGCGTAGCCGCGGCGCTCAGCTTCCGCAGTACGGCAGGCCCGGCTCCGGACTGTCGTTGTCGCCGCCGGCCAGGTATACGGCGTTGACCCAGCCCCAGTCGCCCTGGTCCGACCTGGTCCAGGCCCACCAGTGGTTGCGGAAGGCGTTGTTCGAGTACTCGGCGCCGGAGGACTGGCAGTAGAACCGCTGCGGCCCGCCGCCGACCGAGCCGATCTGGTCGAGCGTGCCCGCCGCGAACACCGGCGCGCCGTGGTCGCTGCCGACCGCGCACTTGAACTGGCCCGGCGCGAACGTCTCGCAGCCGTTGCCGGGAGCGACGGCCGTGTAACGCAGGTACGGCGTGATCGGCGCGCTCGGCGCGACATTGGACAGCTGCTGGTTCGAGGTCTGCGACATGCCGGGGCTGGAACCGGTGCCCGAACCGGCCGCGGCACCGGACGGCGTGCCGGGCGACGCGTTGCCCGTGGCGTCCGAAGCCGGCTTCGCGCTGTCCCCGGCGCCGTTCATCGCGGGCATCCGGGTGCCGGTCGCGTTCGCCCTCGGCGCGTCCGCGCTCGGCATCGCGCCGATCGGCCCGGACGGCCCGCCCGCGGACTGGTGGCTGAGCAGCACGCCGAGTCCGAGCCCTGCGACCACGCACATCGCCAGCAGGAGCGAGGAGGTCCGGTGCCGGCCCGTCTTCACGTAGCCCTCGCGCTTCGACCCGCCGCCGCGCCCCGCGCCGCCGTCGTGGGCGTCGCCGCCGCCGTCCGCCCCACCGTCGCCGCCGCGCACGGCCCTCGACGGCAGGTCCACCTCGTCGATGGCCACGGTGGCCTCCGCCGACGCGGCCGCGAACAGCCGGGCCAGCGAGCCGCCGTCGTCGGCCAGGCCGCCGAGCGCCGACTCAGGGCCCGGATACGTTGCCGACAACGACTCAAGCCGGCCGGCCACCTCCGTCGCGCAGGTCGGGCGTGACTGCGGATCCTTGGCCAGCAGCCACAACACCAGCCGGTCCACCTCGGCGGCCACCTCGGGCCGCCAGTGGCGCACCGGCGTCGGCTCGTCGTGCAGGTGCCGGTGCAGGATGGTCAGGCTGTCGTCGGCCGGGAACGGCGGCAGGCCGGTGAGCAGCGCGTACATCAGGCAGCCGACCGAGTAGAGGTCGGAGCGCGGGTCGGCCTGGCCGCCGGCGATCCGCTCAGGGGCCGTATACGCCGGGGTGCCGAGGCTGTCGGCGCCGGTGCGGGTCAGCCGCTCGGTGAACCCGGTGCCGTGCAGCAGTTCGGCGATGCCGAAGTCGAGCACCTTGACGATCCCGTCGTGCGTGATCATCACGTTCGCCGGCTTGATGTCCCGGTGCAGCACGCCGACCCGGTGGGCCGCCTCCAGCGCGCGGGCCAGCTGGACCGAGACGGCCAGCGCCGCGCCGACCGGCATCGGCCGCCCGCCGCGCAGTTCGTCCAGGTTGCAGCCGTTGACCAGCTCCATCACCACGAACTGGTGGCGCTGGTGCTCGCCCTGGTCGTAGACCCCGACCACGTTCGGGTGGTTGATCCGGGCCACCGCGATGGCCTCGCGGGTGAACCGGTCGGCCGCGTCCGGGTCGGTGCGCGGGTCGCCGAGCACCAGCTTGACCGCGACCTCGCGGCCCAGCCGCTCGTCCAGCGCCGCCCACACCTCGCCCATCGCGCCGAGCCCGAGCCACCGGGTCAGCCGGTAGCGGCCCGCGATCAGCGTGCCCTCGTCGATCTGCTGCGAGTAATGGTGATCTGTGCTCGTCACAGGGACCCCCTCGGAGACTGGCGGCGGCGCGGGCGCACTGCGTCGGACGGTGCATACGCGGGTGGTTCAGCGGTCGGTGGGGCCTGGTAGCGGCCGCGACCGATTGTCACCGGCGATGCACGGACGTGGCACCGAATTGGTTCAACACGGTCGCTCAAGGTCCTTCCGTACCCGCGCGAAGAAGCGGTCGGCGCGCGTCCCGACGCCGCCTTACTCCTGCTCAGAGCCCTTATGTGCTGCGCGTTGAACCGGTTTCGCGGCCTGCGCGTGCTACCGGTCGCTCGCGCGCCGGGCCGGTCGGTCCGGCGTCAGCACCCACACGGAAGGTCGTGAGCACATGCGTCGTGAGCACGTGCGCGCACTCACCGCGGCGGCTTCCGGCCGCCGCCTGTCCGGCATCGCCGCGCTCGTCGTCCCGCTCGGGGCGGCCCTGGCCGCGGTGCTGCTCTCGAGCGGTCCGGCGAACGCCGGCACCGGGTACGGCCAGCTGATCGTCAACCCGGGCACCGCCGCGCCGGGCCAGAGCGTCAGCGTCCTGGGCACCTGCCCGAACAACGGCATGGGCCTGAAAGGGGTCTACTCAAAGGCCTTCGCCGGCGGCTTGGCCTCGGTGAAGCAGACCTCGATCAACTTCTCCGGCTCGGCGACCATCGCGAACGGCGCGTCCGGCACGTACACGGTCACCGCCGACTGCGGGACCGGCAGTCCGAGCGTGAACCTCACGGTCTCCGGAGCCGGGGCCGTCACCAGCACCGCGCCGGTCGGCAAGCCGAGCACCAAGGCGCCGACCACGATGCCGCCCGCCACGAGACCGGCCGGCGGTTCGTCGATGATGCCGGGCACCGCGCACAGCGCGATGGGCGGCATGCAGGTCTCGGCCTCACCCGCCGCCGCGGTCGTCGGCGGCGCCTCCCCGGCCAGGCCGATGTCGCCCAACCCGTCGGCGAGCGGCATGGGCACGGCCTCGGGCGCGACGGCTTCCGGCAATGCCATGTCGGCCGCGCCGGGCGGGTCCGCGGCCGGGAACGGGCCGGTGACCAGCACGGGCATCGTGCGCGTCGGCCTGGCCGGGTCCAGCAATCCGCTGACGGGCACCGTCGCCGCCGCGGTCGTGGCCGTCGCGCTGGTGCTGGCCGGGATCGGCGGCATCGTGCTGCTGCGCCGGCACAAGAGCAATACCTCGGGTACGCACATCTAAGGAGCGAAGAGTGTCCGCATCGAGTTCGCACGGCCGGGGTTCGGGCCCCGAGGGGCCGCTGCGCAGGACGTCGAGGGCTGAGTCCACCCGGGCACGCCGGGAGCGGCGCAGTTGGCGGACGCGCAAGTTCGGCACGATGTTCGCGGTCATGCCGATCGTGGTCATCGCGGCCGTCGGCGTCGCGATCGCCTCGCCGCGCCACCACCACCACCGCGATCCGAACGGCGGCGCCGCGGCGTGTACGTCTACTGCGACGAGCGCCGCCGCCGGCAACGCCGGTATGACGACGACCGCAGCGAACATGACGACTACCGGCGCCGCCGCGTCGGGCAACGCGTCCAGTGCAGCGTCCGGAGCCGCATCCGGTGCGCCGTCTAACGCGTCGACGACTGCCGCCGCCGGGACGACCACAGGCGTGACCACAGGCACGAGCGCCGCCGCAAGCACCGCTGCGGCGGGCAATACCGGCGCCGGTACCGGCACGACCACGGCTCCGGCGGCCAACTGCCAGACCACCTCGCCGGCCGCGACCGCGAGCACTGTCATGGCGGGTGGCGGCGCGGGCGGCGCCGCGACGCCGAACCCGAACTGCTCGCTGATCGTGCCGCCGGATCCGCTCTCCGCGCAGGGTCTGGCGACCCCGTACCAGCTGGTCGCCACCGACGCGGCGATGGGCGCGTGCAACGAGGCCAACGCCAACCAGAGCGCGTTCGTGCAGGCCGCGATCTACGACCCGGCCAGCGGCGCGATCACCGTGTACGAGCCCCTGGTCGTCGACCAGGGCACCCAGCCGGCCGCCGCGCCGGTCGTGCCCACGCTGCCGAACGGCGCCGTCGTCGGCATCTGGTTCGGCTTCAACGCGACCAACCTGACACTGCAGGACTCCAACGGCAGCGTCGCGGCCGGCAAGTGCGTCAACGGCATGGGCAACGGCGACGTGTTCGGTCAGTTCGCCTACTGCGACGGCCCGGCGTTCTTCACCGCCGTCAACGGCGGCGTCCAGGGCGGCAAGGTCCAGATCCCGGCACTGGGCACCTCCACCGACGGCCAGGCCTGCGAGAGCATCCGCGACTTCGCGCTGATCGACCAGGACCAGAGCGACAACGTGCCCACCGCGTACCTCGCCGCCGCCGACGGGCGCACCGCGCAGAAGAACGCGGCGAACTCCGCCGCGATGGCCGGCGCCGCGACGATCTCCAACCCGAGCGACAACGGGCTGCTGGACGCCCTCGTCGACCCGGCGCTGGGCTGCAAGCCGTGGACGGTGCCGGACCTGAGCGCCGACAACCAGCCGATGGCCGCGCTGGCGCTGGATGAGATCCAGGCGAACGCGCTGCAGCGGCGCCCGTCCGCGCTGGTGCCGGTCAACGACCCGATGGCGCTGCTCAACGGGACGACGAACAGCGACGCGAAGACGAACCTGTACCGCGTCGGCGTCGACCAGCCCGCGCTGCCGGCCGGCCAGAGCGCCCAGCAGTACTGCGCGGACATGGACGCCATCCAGGGCGCACGGCTCCAGCAGGACGTCAATCTGCTGATCAACGCGCCGTCGCCGGACACCGCGGCGGCCGACTCGCTGTGGGCCTTCCTCGGCATGCGCCTTCAGCAGTCCTTCGGCAACCTCAACTGCCAGAACTTCGGCCTGACCAACCCGGTCAGCGCGGTCGGGACGGACGCCAACGGGATCGTGGTCTCGGTCGTGTACGCGCGCACCGTCAACCCGGTCACCGCCGGGTCGGGCAACCCGGCGCAGAAGTGCGTGAACACCCGCGGCGCCACCGCGCAGGCCGCCTGCGCCCTGGCCGCCGTCGGCATGCCGACCGGACCGGCGAGCGCCTCGCCGACCGCGCCGCCGCCGGTGCAGACCGCCACGCCGCGCCCGCGCTGGGACATGCGCCACCACAGCGGCCACCACTGGTGATCCGCGCCACGCGGCCGTCCGCGGCCTGACC
>JBOHCW010000636.1:0-4212 GCA_050725375.1 Actinocrinis sp.
GACCAGGTCCGTCATCACGTCGCCGAGCAGCACGACCGCGACCGGCCTCGTCGCGGCAAGCCCGCTCGCCTGAGCCTTCGCCTCGGCTTCAGCCGCCGAGCCGCTCCCGCTCTCCGTCATCTGACGCCGACTCACCCGCCCCTCGTCCCGTTCGCCGACCGTGATCAGCGGCTCTGCGTCACCAGTTCGGCCGCGATCTGTCCGGCCAGCTTCGCGTTGCGCAGGACGAGCCGGACGTTCGCGCGCAGGCTCTCGCCGCCGGTCTCGCGGTGGAAGAAGTCGAGCAGGAACGGCGTGACCGCCTTGCCGGTGACCCCGTTCGCCGCCAACTGCACGAGCGCGGCGGCGAGCACGCGCTCGTGCAGTGCGAAGTCCAACTGCTCGTCCTCGGGCAGCGGATTGGCCACGACCAGGCCCTGGTGCGCGAGGCCGAGCCCGTCACGTGCCCGGATCACCGCGGCGACCTCGGCCGGGGAGTCCGCGCGCCAGTCCAGTTGGTGGCCCGAGTCGCTGATGTAGAAGCCGGGGAACGCCGTGGTGCCGTACCCGAGGACCGGCACGTTCAGGCTCTCCAGGCGCTCCAGGGTCGCCGCGACGTCCAGGATCGACTTCACGCCGGAACAGACCACCGCGATGCCGGTCCGGGCGAGCGCGACCAGGTCGGCCGACTCGTCCCAACTCTCGCGGGCGCCGCGGTGTACGCCGCCGAGCCCGCCGGTCGCGAACAGCCGGATGCCGGCGCGCTCGGCCAGGTGCGCCGTCGCCGCCACCGTTGTCGCGGCGCTCGCGCCGCGCGCCACGACGAAGCCGAGGTCGCGCACGCTCGCCTTCGCCACCTCGTCCCGCGAGGCGATCGCCGTCAGCGCCTCGTCGTCGAGGCCGACGCGGGCCACCCCGTCGACCACCGCGATCGTCGCCGGCACCGCGCCGGCCTCGCGCACCGCCGCCTCGATCTCGCGGGCGATCCGCAGGTTGTCCGGACGCGGCAGGCCGTGGCTGATGATCGTCGACTCCAGGGCGACGACGGGCGCACGCGCCGCCAGCGCCGCGGCCACCTCGGGCGCTACGCGCAGCACGGGTCCGTCGGATCGATGAGTCAGCCCGCTTACGTCCATGGAGATCATCTTAGTTCTGGCCGCCGACAGGCGCTGTGCGATCCCGGCCGGAGAGTGTGCGAATGATGATCCGGACATAATGGTGCGGTGAGTGCACGCGGCGAGGCCAAGGCGAAGGCCACCAATACGGCCGAAGTCGAGGCCGACATGACGGCCGACGGCGAGGCCGGCCGCGAGGCCGAGGAGCCGGCCGCGCCTGTGCGCCCGCGCAAGACCGGCCGGCGTCCCGGCGGCGCGGACACCCGCCAGGACATCCTGGACGCGGCGCGCACCGAGTTCGCCGCCCACGGCTACGAGAACACCAGCATGCGCGCCATCGCGCGGTCCGCCGAGGTCAACGCCGCCCTGCTGCATCACTACTTCGGCACCAAGGACCAGCTGTTCCTCGCCGCCCTGGACTTCCCGCTCCAGCCGCGCGCCCTGGTCGCGCAGGTACTCGACGGCGAGCGCGACACGGTCGGCGAGCGCCTCGTGCGCTTCGCGTTCGCGCTGCTGGAGAATCCCGCGTCCCGCGAACGTGCCCTCGCCGTGCTGCGCGCGGCCGCCACGAACGAGCCGATGGCCCGCCTCCTGCGCGGCTTCATGGCGCGCGAGGTGGTCCACCCCGTCGCGGCCGCCCTCGACGTGCCGAAGCCGCAGTTGCGCGCGGAACTCGCGATGACCCAGATCGTCGGCCTGATCATGGGCCGCTACGTCCTGGCCGTGGAGCCGTTGGCGTCGACGCCGGTCGACGAGCTGATCCCGCTGCTCGGCGCCACCCTCCAGCGCTACCTCACCGCGACCGTGTGACGGGCGTGTCCGGCGCCCTGCTCCGCGTGCACCGTTGACACGGGGGCTCGGCATCCGGAAACTAATCGCATGGTTAATTTATCCGTCGAGGTGCGCGGGCTGCGGGTCGTGCGCGGCGGCCGGACCGTGCTGGACGGCGTCGATCTGGGCATCGCCTCGGGGACCGTGACCGGGCTGCTCGGGCCCAGCGGCTGCGGCAAGAGCACGTTGCTGCGTTCGATCGTCGGGGTGCAGAAGACGTCCGGCGGCGAGGTGCGCGTACTCGGGCACCCGGCCGGATCTGCGCCGCTGCGGCGAAGGGTCGGATACGTAACGCAGGCGCCGTCTGTATACGCGGACCTGACCGTAGCGGAGAACCTGGAGTATTTCGCGGCCGTTCTCGGCACGTCGCGCTCTGACGTCGGGCGCGTGATCGGGCAGGTGGGGCTGGACGGGCGCGAGCGTGATCTGGTCGGTCGGCTCTCCGGCGGGCAACACGCGCGCGTGTCGCTCGCGGCCGCGCTGCTCGGCACGCCCTCGGTGCTCGTGCTGGACGAGCCGACCGTGGGGCTCGACCCCGTGTTGCGCCGGGACCTGTGGGACCTGTTCCACTCGCTGGCCTCGGCCGGCGCCGCGCTGCTGATCTCCAGCCACGTCATGGACGAGGCGTCGCGCTGCGACCATCTGCTGCTGATGCGTGACGGGGCGATCATCGCCGACGACACGCCTGCCGCGCTGCTGGCCCGGACCGGCGCGCGCGAGATCGAAGAGGCCTTCCTTACCCTGGTCGCCGGACTGGAACGGATCCCCGCGCCGTGAGCACACTGACGTCGAATCTGGAACCTGACTTCGCCGGCCCTCCCGCCTCGCGCGGGCCGCTGGCCGCGAGCGCCATGCGAACGCTCGCCACCGCGCGGCGGGTACTGGCCCAGCTGCGGCACGACCCGCGCACCATCGCGCTGCTGATCGTCGTGCCCTGCGTCCTGCTCGTGCTGCTCAAGTACGTGTTCGACGGCGCGCCACAGGTCTTCGACCACACCGGCGCGCCGCTGCTCGGCATCTTCCCGCTGATCGTGATGTTCCTGGTCACGTCGGTGGCGACGCTGCGGGAAAGGTCGAGCGGGACGCTCGAACGGCTGCTGACCATGCCGCTGGCGAAGCTCGACCTGCTGCTCGGTTACGCGCTCGCGTTCGGCTTGCTCGCGCTGGTCCAGGCCGCCATCGCGTTCGGGCTCACGCTCGGTCCGCTCGGGCTGAACGTGGCCGGCCCGACGTGGCTGCTGTTCGTGGTCGCGGTCGGTGACGGGCTGCTCGGCACCGCCCTCGGCCTGGCGGTGTCCGCGTTCGCGGCCACCGAGTTCCAGGCGGTTCAGTTCATGCCCGCGTTCATCCTGCCGCAGTTCCTGCTGTGCGGGCTGTTCACCCCGCGCGGGTCGATGCAGCCGGTATTGCGCTGGATCTCCGACGTGATGCCGCTGTCCTACGCCGTGGACGCGATGACCAGGCTGACAACCCGGTCGGGGGTGGACAGCCTGGTCATCAGGGACCTGATCGTGGTCTTCGGCGTGGCCGCCATCGCGCTCGCGCTCGGCGCCGTGACGCTACGGCGGCGTACGGCCTGAAGCGGCGGCCGGCGGGTTAGCGGTCGATCGCCGGCGGCCGGTGGGTCGGCACTCGGCGGTCAAGCGCGGGTTTTCGTCCTGCCCCGCTGCGCCCAGACCGGGGCGAGCACCGCGATCAGGGCCATCGCGACGCCGATCTGCAGGATGTGCCTGACCCAGTCGACTCCACCGGTGTGCCGCACCCCGATCCACGAGGCGATGCCGTTGCCCAGGAACGCGCCCGCGATGCCGAGCAGCATCGTGAGCCAGACCGGGATCGGCTGCTTGCCGGGCAGCAACAGCCGCGCGATCAAGCCGATCACCAGGCCCGCGATGAGCGACCACAGGATCTGGAACATGAGCTGAGCCTCCACTGGTCGATCCGCCGGAACCGCGAACAGGGCGGCGGATCGATCCGCCGCCGGATTCCAGTCTCGGGTCGGGATGTACCCGACCACCGGACAAGTCGGCCGATCGGGTGATGCCAACCGTTCGATCGGACCATCCGAGGGCTGCGTTGGCCCAGCTTGGCTCAGGGATGCGACGACGGGCGCTATGCGCCGCCCTCTCAAGACACCGCGAAGCCCACCAGCGCCGCGATCAGGCCGAGTGCCGCCGCGCCGACCAGCGAACTGACCACGCCGCGCCGCAGCACCAGCAGCCACAGGCCCGCCGCGGCGAGCACGGCGACCTGCCAGGGCTGGTGCAGCGCCAGGCCGAGCGTGAAC
>JBOHCW010000637.1:0-13373 GCA_050725375.1 Actinocrinis sp.
GCCCCGATCACCGCTGTGATCATCATATTCGAGCTGACCGGCGACTACACGGTGATTCTTCCCCTGATGGCCGCGATCGCCGTGGCCGCCGGGGTCAGCAAACTGATCTCCCGCGACACCATCTACACCCTGAAACTGCGCCGCCGCGGCATCGACCTGGACGCCGCCGCGCCGGCCGCCCTGCTGCCCGGCCGAAGCCTGCCTGACGTGATGGAACCGCCGCCCGCGCCGATGCTGGCCGACACGCCGCTGGAGAAGGTGGAACAGCTGTTGGCCGACGCCGCGCACGGCGCGCTGCCGGTCGCCGAATCCGACGGCGCGTACCTGGGCACCGTGACGGCGCGCGCGGCCGCCGAGGCACTGGCTGACCGGCAGCCCGCAACCACACAGGTGCGGCACCTGGCGGGCCACGGGCGCGAAGTCACCGTCGACACCCCGCTGCGCGAAGCGCTCGGCGCGCTGGTCGCCGCGGACAGCGCGGGCATCGCGGTGCTGACCGCCGACCGCACCCGGCTCGCCGGCTGGATCACCCACCAGAGCCTGCTGGCCGCCCTGCACGCAACCCACGCCAATCCGTCAGACCACTGATACGCGGCCGCACTCGGCCGGGAGCCGCCATGCCACGCCACAACACACCGACCGGCCGCGAGCCGACACCGCCGAACCCGAACAGGGCGACCGTCGCGCCCGACCTGATCCGCCCACTCCCGGGGAGCCGCGATGTCCGCACTGCGTGAACCGCGCGGCACCAGGACGAACGACATGCTGAGCGATGCGCCGCCGACCGGCCGCACCCGCGTCGCGCGCACGCGGCGCGGCGCCCTGGCCGCGATGGTCCTGATCGCCTCGATCAGCGGCTGCGCCGCAGGCGCGGGCAGCGATGTCGCCGCATCCGGCGCACCCGCCGCTTCCAGCGAACGCAACACGGTCGGCCAGGTCACTGTCCTCGCTCCCGCGAACAACCCCGACGCGCCGGCGCTGCGCGTGCGTGCCGCCGCTCTGTACCCGGGCGCGCCCGGCGGCGGCGAGGAACTGCGCATGAGCGTCACCAACGACAGCGCCGCCCCCGAGCACCTGTACGCCATCACCACCGCCCACGCCGCTTCGGTACAGCTGTTCGCCGCGCCCGCGGTCCCCGGCGGTCAACCCGGGCCCGAGCCCGCAGCCGGCATCGCCTTGATGCCGGGCACCACCACCGCCTTCGGTCCGGGCGGACCGCGCATCCGGCTCAACGGCCCGGTCGCTCTGTCGCCCGGCCGGCCGATCACGTTGACGCTGGCCTTCGCGCTGGCCGGCCTCGTCCACCTGACCGTCGCGCCCGTTGCATCCGCGAGCGGCACGACGCCGGTAAGACGCCAGGGCACTGATCTTCCCGGCATGACAAAGGAAGGACGGGTGTGAACGAATCCGCCTCGCGACTGACCCTGGCCGTGCCGCTGCTCGCGGTAGCCGCCGGCGTCGCGGTCGCGTGCACCGCCGTGTACCTGTGGCCTTCGACATCGAGCGCGATCCCCGCTCCAGGCTCCGAGGTGGGAACGCGGCTCGACGGCCGGCTACCATCCGACATCGCGCACCTGCCGTTGGTGGACCGCAACGGCCGCCCGACCGATCTGGCCGAGTTCCACGGCAAGACCCTGATGGTCTCCGACACCATGACGCTGTGCCAGGAGACCTGCCCGCTGGACACCGCCGACCTGGTACAGACAGCCCGCCAGGTCGATGCCCAGGGCCAGGGCGCGAACGTGGAATTCCTCACGATCACCATCGACCCCAGCCGCGACACCCCGGCGCAGATGAACGCCTACCGTCGGCTCTTCCAGCCGGCGCCCTCGAACTGGCACACGCTGACCGGCAGCCCCGCGGATATCGCAAAGCTCTGGACATACCTCGGCGTCTACATCGAGAAGGTCCCCGAGGGCACGCCGCCGTCCGTGAACTGGCGCACCAACCAGCCCCTGACCTACGACCTGGACCACTCCGACGAGGTCTTCTTCCTCGACAAGGAGGGAAGCGAGCGCTACGTGCTAGACGGCGTCGGCCACATCGCTTCCGGCGCGTCCGTGCCGCCGAGGCTGCTGAAATACCTGGACGCGCAAGGCCGGCAGAACATGACCGCCCCAGCCGCACAGGGCTGGACCGTCCCGCAGGCCCTCGATGCGCTCAGCTGGCTGCTGCAGCACGACGTGTCCTGATTCCACCACGGCCGAGGGGTCGAGCAAGGCCGAGACGCGATGGCCGGCTACAGCGAGCGGTAGCGCAGCAGCAGCATCGCGGCGTCGTCTCGGAGCGGTCCAGAACAGTGGGCGACCACGTCTCGGCGCAGCGCCTCCAGCGCGTCGTCGGGATCGGGCTCCTTGAGCAAGAGTGCGCGCTCGGCGAGTGGATAGAACCTGCCGTGTGCGTCACGGGCCTCGGTGACGCCGTCGGTGTACAGCAGCATCTGGTCGCCTGGGCGCATCTCCACCTGATATGGGCGCGGTCCGCTTGGCCCCAGTTCGGCCAAGCCCAGCGGTGGGGCGTCGATCGGGGGATCGGCGAACCGCACCGCGCCGTCCGCGTGCACGAGCATCGGTGGCGGATGACCGTAGTTGAGCAGGGTGAGTATGTGCTCGACGTCGACCTGCGCGAGCACCGCGGTGACGAACTGCTCGCCGGCGAGCCGGCGATTGAGCGCCCGCTCCAGCCGCTCGCCCACCTGCTGCAACGCCACGTCGTCCGGCGCGGCCTCGCGAAACGCCCCGAGCACCACGGCCGCGGTCTCCACCGCCTCCAATCCCTTGCCCTGCACGTCGCCCACGATCACCCTCGTCATGCGCGGGGTCGAGACCACCTCGTAGAGGTCTCCACCGATTCGCGCCTCGGCGGCGGCCGACGTGTAAGACACCGCGACCCGCATGTGCCCGGCCAACGTGGGCACCGGGCGCAGCAGGACACGCTGAGCGGCCTCGGCCACCGAGCGCACGTCGGCCAGTTCGCGCTCGATCCCGTGCCGCAGCTCTGCCGCCAAGGCCGCCGCCGCGGTGACCCCGGCGACCGTGGCGAGCGCGACCAGCGCGCGGCGGGAGGTGAAAAGCCCGTCATACCCGGAGGCTGCCAGGCACAGCGCCAGCGCGAGCAGCCCGACCAGTAGCGCCCGGCGTACCGTGCCGCTCACGCACGCGAACGCCGGCCCCAGCGAGAACAGGGAGAGCAGCCCCACGTCGGGACCGGCCCATAAATCCGCGAACGCGACCAGCGCCATCGCCGCGAACGGCAGGCCGGCCAGCAGGAGGCGCCGTGTCGATCCGGACGCTCGCACAACGCTCCTTCCGTGCCCTGGGGCGCGTCACCCACGCCGCACCTACTGTTGCAGTATGCAATAGCGCCGTGCAACCGGTTCACCGAAAGGCGACAGCTCCCGGCGGCCTCGGATCCCGCGCGAGGATTGCATATGGCGATGTTCGGCGTCCTGTGCCAACAGGGCCGCGATGGCGGACCGGGGAAGTCTCCGACGGTGGTGCCCGTTGCCCTGCGCCCGACAGCATTCGCGCACCCCGGCGAAGGCGCCGGCCTCCCGCCCGGCCGCGCACTGTTCCTGAACTCCGGCACGTCGGCGGTGATTCAGGTCGCGCGGGCCGAAGACCCCCGGATCTCAGTACGTATCAGGGTGGCCAGACGTAATCACGGGATGTGGATGGAGTCGGCACGGTGACTGACGGCTACCAGGTCGATCCGGCGGCACTTGAGGGCGGGGACCGGATCACTGAGGACCTCGCGGCGCGGGCGGACTCGCTCGCCCGCGAGCTGACGACGGTGTTCGGCGAGTTGTCCGCGGCGGCCGGCGGCACGCGGCTTTCTTCGGCTCTGGCGCAGGCGGGCTCGGCGGCGTCGCAGCGCATGGCGCAGATCGTGACGCTATTCACGCACATCGGCGGCTCGCTGCGGCAGACCGCGGTGAATTATCGGCAGGTTGATGGTTCAGGTGCCGAACGGATGAGCGGGATCGAGGGCGGTCTGTGACGAGCGTCCACGTGAGCGGGACGATTGACGGCGACCTTCCTGCGGTCTTCGGGGATCCGGTGCGGTTGGAGCAGTTCGCGGGCAGGCTCGACGCACTCTCCGAGGAGGTGCAAGGTCTGGGTCGCGACGCGTGCGAAGCGACTATAGGTATCGCGGCGCAGGCGAACTGGTCGGGAAACGCGGCCGAGGCGTACCTGAGCTACTGCCGCGACAAGTCGGCTGCCGTCGCGTCGCTCGCCGGTCCGCTGCACGAGATCGCGCCGGAACTCCTCAGGGTACTTCGACGGGCGTGGCACACCTGCCCCTTCCAATGGACCTCGGGATCCAAGTATCGGGGTGTCCACGCTCCGGGGGACAGGCCATGTTCGCTGTGCCTTCGTTTCGTGTTCCCGCCGTGCGCGGCTGTTGGCGGCCGGCGCGCTCGCGGCCGCCGGCGTGCTGCTGACCGCTGTTCCTGCGTCCGCGCATGTGACCATCAGCCCGGATACCGCCGCACATGGTGGCAGTGACGTGCAGATGACCTTCCGCGTTCCCAACGAGGAATCGTGCGCGTCCACCACCCGGATCCAGATCGCGTTTCCCACCGACCACCCGATCGCCTCGGTCCTGGTCCAGCCGGTGCCCGGCTGGACCGCGAAGATCGACAACACCGCGCTGGCCACGCCGATCCACACCGACGACGGCGACATCTCCCAGGTCACCTGGTCCGGCGGGCACATCGCGCCCGGGCAGGGCATCGTCGGGATCGTCTTGGGAATCCTCGGCCTGGCCGCGGCCGCCTTCGCCTTCACCCGCACCCGTCGCAACGCTGGCGGCGACGAAACAGCCTGACGCACGACGATGGCCGTGGGACCGATGCCCTCTGCGGTCTTACGGCCACCGGCATGGCCCGGCAGCACCGATTCGGTTCGGCCGCCGGTGTGCCGGGCCGCGCAGTAGCCGCACGGTATGGCCGGTCAAGGGCATTCGATCCGATCGCGCGCGCGATCCCCTGCTGGTGGCGGCGTCGGGCAGCCTCTTGATCTGGCGTCGGGTGGGTCGGTGTCGTCAGCTCGGATCCTGTTGATCCTCCTTGGTGCGTGAGGGCGTCAGGGACGCCGCGTACACGCTGCGTCCCTGACCGGCGCCCTGAGTTATATCGGCGATCGCGGACCTGGGTGCGGCTGTGAAGGGGCGCGGCTGCGCGATACGAAATGCCGCGTGTTGTCAGGGTTCGGACCTGGCGAGGCGCTTGAGGTATTCGTTGTAGGCGGTCAGCTGGGCGTCGCCGTCGCGGTCGGCTGCGCGGTCGCTGCGGCGTGCGGCACGCTGTTCGCTGCGCATCCAGCGTGCCGCGATGGCCAACAGCATGATCAGGGTTGGAACTTCGCCGAACGCCCAGGCGATCGCGCCGGCTGTGGACTGGTCGGCCATCGGATTCACGCCCCAGGCGGCGGGCGGGTGGGCGAAGAACGGGGTGATCAGGTCGGTGGACATCATCACGGCGATGCCGAAGAACGCGTGGAACGGCATCCCGGCCAGCAGTTCGAGCATGCCCAGTACCGGGTGTGGTTTGCGTGGCGCGGGGTCGACGCCCAGCAGCGGGAAGTAGAACAGCAGTCCGACTGCGAGGAAGTGCCCGAGCATCAGTGCGTGGCCCCACCAGGTGCTCATCAGCGTGCCGAACAGCGCGGTGAAGTACAGCCCGTACAGGGATGCGATCAGCAGCGGCAGTGTGACGTACGGCGCGGTCATCACGGCCGCGAAGCGCGAGTGCAGCACCGACACGAGGAGCTCGCGCGGCCCGCTGCGGCCGGGGCCGGCCGGGTGCAGGGCGCGCAGGGCCAGGGTGATCGGCGCGCCGAGCAGCAGGGGGATCGGGGCGAGCATCGAGAGCGTCATGTGCTGGATCATGTGGATGCTGAGCAGTTCCATGCCGTAGCCGCCGATCCCGGTGGCGGTGACCGCCAGCACGCACACCAGCCCGATAACGAAGGCGAGTGTGCGGCCGGGCGGCCACGCGTCGCCGCGGCGGCGCAGCCGGATCACTGCGCCGCCGTAGAGGATGGCCGCGAGCAGGCACAGGCCGGGAAAGACGGCGATCGGCTGGGGATGCCAGGCCAGCAGCCGGGTCAGGGCCGGCGGCGCGCCCGGCATCCAGCCCGGCCCGCTCATCATCCCTCCCATTCCGCTCATCCCGCCCGTGCCGCCGCCCATGGCGAGGGCGAATCCGTCGGCGTGATTCATCGCGGGACCCTCGTTGCGGCGTCGGACTGGGAGTCTGCGTGGCCGGCCCGACGGCAGGTCGGGGCGGCAGGTTGCGAAAGACGGGTCCGGGCAGTTGCGCCGGTCGCGCAATGCGCGATGCCGTCGGTAAAACGACTCATGATTGGCCCCTTTGACTGGTAGATCTTCATACGAGCTCTGAATGATCGGCCTGCCCGCCTGCGTGCGTGGGCACCTCCCGCGCACGCAGGCCCTAGCAGTGCTCAGGCCCTTCGGCGTCGACCGGCGCGGCGCCGAATGACGCGTCGCGCGGCGGCCGAAATTCGCTGTCGTCCGATTCCAGTGCGCCGAGCGGTTGCCGCCTGGCCCGGGCGGCCGGGCCGCGGATCGTGCCCACCGGGCCGTTGCACGCGGCTGCGGCCTGCGTGTAGCAGAAACCTGCGACGGCGGTGAGCGAGCACGCTTCGCGCCGTACGCGGGAAAGCCGGGCGACGGCGTGCGTGAACTGCACCGAGACGACCGGCCCGGTACCCGTGGCGCATGCCGTGTGCGGGCCGGCCAGTCGAGGTGTCGCGCGCCGGCGTCAGGCCACCTTCTGCAGGCAACGGTTCGTATCCGCGCTCGCCCCTCTCGGCTCTGCGCTGGCGCCCGGTGGCCGTGCTCATCGGCGGCTTGCGCCGGGTTAGGTGATGGCCCTCATCCGCCCTCGCATCCCCGGCATTGCGGCCATGGAGGACGTTGCGGCCGTGGCGGTCGGCCCGGTCAGCGCGTCCGAGAGCAGTGAGGTGACAGGGACCTTGACCGTGACGGTTCCCGCGTTCCGGAAACGCAGGGTGATCATGACCGAGCCGCCCTGTTTGAGCGGGACAGCCGGGTCGGTGAGCATGAGGTGGTATCCGCCGGGGGCGAGCGTCACCCGGCCGCGCGCGGGTATCGGCAGGCCGCCGGCCAGCGCGGTCATGCTCTCAGCTCCGTTGACCGCCGATTCGCGCATCAGCATCGCTTGCGCGGCGGGAGTAGAGGAGGCCGAGACCAGCACGTCGGACTGTTCCGCGGTGTCGGCGACGGTGAAGTAGACCGCAGCGACATCCGGGCTGGCCGGCTGCGGCAGGTACGCGCCGGTGATCTGGATGGGGCCGGCCGAAGCCGACCCGCGCAGCGGCGTCGGGCTCGGGCTTGCCGCTGCCGCGCTGTGTCCGTCGGCGGCCGCGCCGGGGCTTGATGTCGACGCGGACGAGCAGGCCGTGGCGGCTGAAAGTGCAATGGCGCACGCACAGGCGGCGAGCGCCGTGCGGGAACACGGCCGGGGGGTTTTGGGCAGGGTGAGGTGCGACATGGATGAACGACTCCCGTGAATCAGGGCTTGGAGAAAGTACGCGGACGTGGCCGAGCCGCGCCGCTACCGGTCGTCGGGCGCTTCGGGCCCGACGGCCTTGTCACCAGCTGGGCAGGGGAGATGGGGGTCCGCGCCGCACTACGGCGTGCAGGAGGAGACGCCGGCCGGCGGCCGGGTTTTCGTCACAGCCGTCCGGAACGGGGATCCTCGGGTCCGGGACCAGCTGCGCACCGGGCCGCACGATCACCAGAAGCATCGCCGCCAGTTGGGCGAGGGCGCGCAGCAGTCGGAACACCGCCGCCTCGCCTCGCCGCAGCCACCATGCGCACAGCAGCCCGGCCGCCGCGTGCACCGCGATCATGCCCGCCAAGCCGTGCCCGGGCATTGCCGACATCGAAGCCATGGCCCCGTGTCCGGGCGACGTGCCCGTGGCCGTCAGGCCGCCGCCGTACCGCCATGCAGAGCGCTGCGACGGATCGGGCATCACCATGCCCGGCATCGTCGGCATTCCCTGCATGCCCGGCATCGCCGAGATGGAGGGGACAGGCCCGCCGGTGCTGGGCTGCGCCAGAGCGAACAGCAGGTGCAACCCGAATTCGCCTGCGAGCATCAGTCCCGCGATCGACGCGAATCCACGTTGCCGGCCAGCCAGGATGTACGCGTCCGCGCCGACGGCGAGTACCGCGACCAGCAGCGCCCAGAGAGGCACCGCGGCACGAGACATCCACATGTGGCCGGCAGCCGACACGCCGACGCATGCCGCGGCGAAAACCGCAGCGCGCACTCCACGCAAAGACCGGTCGACCTCCATGTCACGCTCATCCTGCCAAAGCGCGTCCGCGGTGCGATCGGCGGGGGCGGCCAGGTTGACGAAGACACCACGCCGGGCTCACCGGTTCGCACGCGCGCCGTCGGCGGCCGAACACGATCCAGCGTTCCCGTCCTGGCACTGGAGACGGCTACACGCAGGGGACAGGGCGCGCGGCATCACCGGCACAGCGTCGCTTGAGCATCATTAACAGCGTGTACGCCATCACGGTGCTCATCGCGAACTGGCAACAGGCGGCGCCGCGCGGTGCCAGGAACGGCCGATGTGCGGATGAGGAGGCGCCGGCCTCGCCGTCGGCCGGGACCACGGCCATCGCGCGGGCCGATTGGAAGAGGTAGCCGAACAGGGCGAGGCTCAGCGTGAGCGCGATCAACGGGTACCGTATGCCGATCGCGCCCATGCCGGCCATGTCCATGCCGGGCATCAACATCGATGCGCCGCTCGCCGAAGGTGCGCCCGTGTCGGGCATTGCGAGGTACATGTAGAGCATGGCGCCGCTGCCCAGCAGGTGCGGCGTGTGGTGGGCGGGCGCGTCTCGTCGCGTGGCGCCGTGTCCGGCCGGTATCAGGCAGCGCACCGCGAACCATGCGGTCGTCGCGGTGAACACGATCTCCCATGCGCGGGCGCCGAACACGTTGAAGCGGCCTACGAGGCATGCCGGCCATGGCCGCTCCCATGAGTATGTGGGTGAGGTCCGCGTCGTGTTCGATACGGCCGAGCCCCAGGCGCCAGGCCGCGAGGCGGCCGAGGCAGTAGACAGCGGTGAGGAGCATTGCCGCGGCGAACAGGTCGGCCAGCCAGGAGGGTGCTACCACGCGGGTTCCGCACGGTGTTGATACCCGCGGACGATTCGGGACAACCGGCCGGACGGGTGGTGAGAGGGGCTCGCGGACGCGTTCCGGCGCGTTCGGGCGGTGGACGGCGGCGTCAGGGAGCGGACGTGAGCCGGGCGGCGGCCTGGGCGACGGTCTCGACGGTGGCGGAGATCGTGATCCGGCCGTGGATCTTGAATTCGACGGTGAGCTCGACCGCGGCGCCCGGGGCCAGCGGTGCGGGGTTGAGCAGCAGAACGTCTGAGCCGAAGGGGCTCAGGGCCGTCGTAGTGTGCGCGGGGACGTCGATCCCTGAGGCGCCGCCGGCCCCGCCGAGGTTGTCGTTGATCAGGGTGCGGGCGGCGGCCGCAGTGCTGACCGAGAGGATCCGGTCGGAGCTCGCGGTGGGATTGTCGACGACGAAGTAGAGCGGTGCGGCCGTGCCGGGGGAGGTCGGTTTCACGATCACCGCCGCGGTGACGGTGATCCGGGCCGGCGTCTGCTGTCCGCTCGGGGCCGCGCTCGGCTGGGAACACGCGGACAGCAGCGCGCAGAGTGCGGCTGGTGGCGCGATCAGCCGGGCGCGAACGCGGTGGCGCCTGCTCATGTCGTCTCCTCGGGTTTTACCCGCGGGTCATGCGGTGCTCGCGGGAGGTCAAGGCCTTGCATGTCAGGGTTCGGAGAGCACGGTGTCGATCTGCTGCTGCAGTTCGGACCGGGTGACCGCGCCGAGGATGCGCACGGCGATCCTGCCGTGCCGGTCGATGATCGCGGTGGAGGGGACGGCGTTCGGCGGCAGGACGGAGGCGAAGCGCAGCAGCAGGCTCTCATCGGGGTCTTGCAGCGAGGGGTAGGTAACCGAGTACGTGCTCTGATAGGTGCGTGCGGCCGTGGCGTCATCGCGGGAGTTGATGCCGAGGAACTGCACTGCGCGCGCCCGGTCGGCTTGGAAGGCGTCTTCGAGTGCTCTCTGCTCGTCGCGGCACTCGGTGCACCAGGAGCCCCAGACGTTGAGAACCACCACGTGGCCGGTGAAGGAGCGCAGCGCCAGCGGCCGACCCTGCAACGTGGTGCCGGAGATGGCGGGTGCTGCGCGCCGCTGCCCGGCCGGGATGCTCGTGATCCCCGCCTCTGTCGGCGGCGCGGCCGCGGACGCGGAGCCCGCATTCGGGCTACCGCCGGTGCAGGCGGCAGCGGTCAGCGCGACGGCGAGTGCCTCGGCCGCGAATCCGGCCCGCGGCCCCGGACGCCGCGGTACGCGCGCGCGAAGTCGCTGCGGCGCCCTCATACGGATTCCAGCACGGCTTGGCCGAGGTATTGGCCGGGTGGGCAGCCTGGGGGGATGGCGAACAGGGCGTTGGCTTCGTGGCGGGTGAAGGTGCTGAGGGTGTCGGCTTGGGCCAGGCGTTGTTGGATGCGGGTGAATCCGGTGGCCGGGTCGGCTTGGTAGGCCAGGAACATCAGGCCGGCGTCCGGGCTGCCGTCGCTCAGGGTGCCCTGGTAGTAGTTGAAGGCGCGGCGCAGGATGGTGGCGCCCTGATTGCTCTGCGCGCTGGCCTGGCGGATGTGGGCTTCGGCGGGGATGGCGAGGGAGCCGTCGGGGTTTTGTTTCGTGTAGTCGGGCGCGGTGGTTTCGGTGCCGCCGGACAGTGGTGCGCCGGTGTCTTTGGTGCGTCCGATCACCGCTTCCTGGGCGGCGCGGTCCAGGGCGTCCCAGGCGGGTAGCAGCATGCGGATGCGCCGGTAGACCAGGTAGGAGCCGCCGCGCATCCAGGCGGGCCGTGCGTCGTCGGGCACGTAGACGGTCTTGTTGAAGGCGGGTGTGCCGGGTTTCGGGTTGGCGGTGCCGTCGATCTGGCCCATCAGGTTGCGCGGGGTGGAGGTGGGGGTGGGTGTGGCGCCGGGGTGGTCGGTGAAGCCGTTGATCTGCCAGCGCTGCACGGTGGTGTGCGCGGCGGCGCGTTGCAGGGCGCGCAGCGCGTGCACCACGACCAGGGCGTCGTTGCCGGCGACCAGCGTGATCAGGTCGCCGGCTCCTGCGGCGGGGTCGAGGTGGTCGCCGACGAACGCGGGCAGCGCAGCGAGGGCGTCCGGGATCTGACCGGACAGGCCGATCCTGGTCAGTAGGGAGGCGCCGAATCCGATCGTGACGCTCAACGAGGCGGGGCCGCGGCTGTGGGCCATCGCGTCGTCGCCGGGCACTGGGGCGCCGTCCATCGCTGCTGCGGCGATGCCGGTCCACGTCCGCATCAGGTCGATGACTGGGGCGCGGGTGGTCGAGGGTTTCAGGTCGAATGCGGTCAGCCAGCCCTGGGCCTGCATCGGGGCCTCGATACCGGGCTGGTGCGGGCCGTGGAAGGGCAGGTGTTGGTCGCCCAATGCGGCGGCCGGTGCCCCGGATGCGGTGGCGCGCCCGTACAGCAGCGTGCTGCCGGAACCGGCGCCAAGACCCGCCACCCCGGCCGCGCCGCTGACCCCGAGCAGGCGCCGCCGCGTCACGCTTGGCGCGCTGGAGCCGTCTGTCGAGGATGGCACCGCGGCGGAGGGCGTGGAGCGTCTGGTGATCATAGTGTGGCCTTTCGCCGCCTATCTGGCGGTCAGGTCGCGGCCGGCCAGCAGCAGTGGGATGTCGTGCCGGTACTGGGGTACGGTCTCGCCGGCGGTGTAGACCACGTGGGCTTTGCCGTCGGAGTTGTTGAAGGCGAGGACCTCGGCGCCGTGGGTGACGGTGTAGCCGCCGCCCGGCAGCGGCACCGGGGCTTGGATCGTGATGCCGACGGACGAGGCCGCCTTCTGGATGGTGGGGAAGGCGCCGGTCAGGCCGATGAAGCCGGGGGAGTACTGGCCCAGCCACGCCTTAAGGACCGCGGGGGTGTCGCGGTTCGGGTCGGTGGTGACGAAGACGACCTCGATCTGCGCGCGCTGGGCCGCGGTGAGCTGGCGCAGCGTCGCGGCCAGGTCGGCCATGGTGGTGGGGCACACGTCCGGGCAGTGGGTGTAGCCGAAGTACAGCAGCGTCAGTTTCCCCGCGGTGCGCGCGGCCAGGTTGAACGGGCGGCCGGTCGTGTCGGTCAGGATGATCGCGGGTTTCGGCAGCGGTGCGCCGAGTTTGGTGCCATCGAACAGCGAGGTCGGGGTCTGGTTGATGATGGCGGCCGCACCACCGCTGTCGCCCGGCGCGCCGCCGCAGGACGCAGCGCCGGTCAGCACCGCCGCGGCGGCCATCAGCGCGAGCAGCGGATGTGGACGTGCGCGGGAGAGATGGGGTAGGGGCACGGGGAATCCCTTCGGGAAGATGGTCTTGTGTGCCGTGATCGCGACGGCATCGGCGGGTTGCGCGTCCCGGGTCAGTCAGCGAAGCCAGGCTTCCTGACGAACACGCACAGGCAGCGGGCGGCGAGCCGCAGGGGGAAAGGGTTGCGGCGTGCGTGAGCCACGTAGGAATGCGCAGCCGAAATCGCGTGCAGCTCGTGCGGTATCACCGCGCGGCGCACACCTCATACAGCAGGTCGGTGCAGGGGGGCTTAGATCCCTGCGACGGCCGTGGGCGGCGGGCCGCGCCGCACCACGCTGTGGACCAGTACCGCCGCGAATCGTAAGCGCCGCGGCGAAGGTTCGATACCGGTCCCGGGTGCGCGCCACGGCCCCAGCGTCCATGCGCAGATCGCCGGCATCGGCCTAAACGCCCACACCAGCAGCCCGCGCAGCAGGCCGAACACCCTCGCCTCGCCGCGCGCCAGCCACCAGGAACACAACAGCCCGGCCACCAGATGCGCCGCGATCATGCCCCATGGTCCGTGGCTCATGCCCGGCATCGCCGTCGCGGCCGCGCTGGTGCCCGTATCCGGCATACCGGGCATCACCATGCCCGGGGGCATCGGCATCGACATGTGCGCCATCTGCGCCGCCATCGAGTCCGCCGTGGGCTGCGGGTGCAGCAGCGCGCCAACGGCGGCAGAGACGCGCTCGATGCGGTCTACCCATGCGCCCGCGGCATCGGAAGCCTGCGAGAGGCCGAACAGTTCGTGCAGCGCCGCCTGTCCCAACAGCATCAGTCCCGCGATCGAGGCCAGGCCGCGCCGGCGCCCCGCGAACAGATACGCGCCGGCGAACACCGCCGTCGCCGCGACCGGTATGGCCCACGGTGCGACGCCGTGTCCTGACATCCACGCGTGCCCGGCCAGCGACAGCG
>JBOHCW010000638.1:0-7479 GCA_050725375.1 Actinocrinis sp.
CTCCACGAAGGGGCGGGGCCGCCGCGCTGTTCAGTTGTTCGCTCGGTTATTTATTCAGTTGTTCATTCGGTTGTCTGTTCGGTTGTCTATTCGATTGTTGATTCACTTGTTGTTCGGTTGTTCTTCAGTTGTGGCCGACCTCGTCCCGCTAGTCCTTCAGCAGGTTGAAGTTGGTGGTCAGCGTGCCGCCCCTGGTGATCTTCACGGTCACGACCTGCGGCTGGTAGCCGTCCTTGGCCGCGATGACCGTCAGGGGGTTGTTGCGCACGTCGAGCCACAGCGCGTACGTGCCGTCGGTCCCGGTGTGCAGGGTGTAGTGGGTCGTCCAGGTGTCGATCTGGATGGTCGCGCCGGACATCGGCACGGACTTGCCGGTCGAGTCCGTCGTGGTCACCGTGCCGGCGATCTTGCCCCAGGTCTTCGGCGGGTTGACCTTGAGGCTCACCGGGACCGAGGCCAGGTTGTACGGCGTGTCCGAGCTGAGCACCAGTGAAGCGGTGTAGGTGCCCGGCTGCACGATCGACGGGTCGGCCGCGTTGTATGAGACCGTCACCTTCGCGCTGGCTCCAGGGGCGAGCGTGACCGAGGGCGCGCTCTCCGAGAGCCACGGCACGTCGGAGCTGCTGCCCTGGTCGTAACCGGCCAGCACCTGCGTGACGTTCAGCGGGGTGGTGAACTGGCCCTCGCCGCCGCCCACCGTGTAGAACCCGAGCGCGCTGCCGAAGCGGTAGGCCGGGTTCGGCGTGTTGGGCAGCGCCGACCACGAGTCGGTCTGCGGGTCGTAGGCGGAACCGGCGTTGCTCAGCGCACCGGCGCCGTTCACGCCGTCCTGCACCAGCAGCAGACCGTTGGCCGCGGTGTAGGCACCGCCCCAGGCTCCGCCGTTGGGCATGTCGGCGACCTTGGTCCACGAGTCCGCGGACGGGTCGTAGACGTAGGTGTGCGCGCTGGTCGCGGTGCCGTTGGTGCCGCCGGCGCAGTAGATCTTGCCGTTCAGCGCGCCGCAGGCCAGCCACGAGGTGGACTCGGGGTAGCTCGCCGCCGTCGACCACGTGCCGGCCGCGGTGTCCAGCACCGAGACGCTCTGCGAACCGCAGTTCGCCGAGCAGCCGCCGACGACGTACAGCTTGGAGCCCAGCGCCGCGCTGCCCGAACCCGCGAGCGGGGCGGACCAGGCGGGACCGGCCGACCAGCTGTTGGCGGACGGGTCGTACACCTCGGTGGTGTTGTCCGGATTGCCGGTCGGACCCCAGCCGCCCGCGACGTACATCTTGCCGCCGATAAACGCGTGCGCCGGGCTCTCACGCGTGTCGGTGGCGCTGGCCAGCTGCGTCCAGGAGCCGGCGGACGGGTCGAACGAGTAGAGCGTGTTCGTGTCGGCCTGACCGTCGAACCCGAATCCGGCGTACAGCTTGCCGCCGTTGTACTCGGCGATGTTGTCCTGGATGGTGTTGGGGAAGTTGGCCAGCGTCGACCAGGCGGTACCGACCGCCGGGCTCGCCGCCGCCTTGGCGTTCGGCTTGGCGCTCTTCGCCGCGGCCTTCACGGCCGAGGCCATGTCGGACTTCGGGAAGTAGCCGGTCACCTGCCGCAGCGGGGCGGCCTTCACCGACTGGATGGTGAACCCGCCGCCACCCTCGCCGAGGTTCAGCGTGGCGGGGGCGGAGCCGGTGTTCTTGACGGTCACCGTCGAGCTGCCGGTGCCCGCCCAGGGCAGGGTCTTGGACAGGGTGGACGGGGTCACCGTCAGCTTTCCGGCCCCCAGCGAGAAGTCGGCCGCGGTGACGCCGCCCGCCGGGACGGTGACCGCCTTGGTCGCCGTGGTGTAGTGGCCCTTGGCCGCCGTCACCGTCTGCGCGCCCGAAGGCACGAACAGCGAGTAGAACGCCCCGGTCAGCGCCGGGTCGGTCGTGGCGGCGGTGGTGGCGGTGGCCGTGGTGCCGGTGGAGCCGACCGTCACGCCGGCCAGCGCGCCGCCGGTGTTGTGGTCGGTCACCTGGCCGACCACCAGGCCGCCGGGCACCGGGTCGCAGGAGACCGTGCCGAGCAGCACGTTGTCCAGCTGCCAGTAGTAGGCCCAGGTGCCGGTGTAGTGGAAGCGCACCTGCACCGCGCTCTGGTCGGCCGCCTGCGGCAGCGCGAGCGTCACGTGCGAGCCGGGGACCTGGTCGGTGGAGTGCTCCCACACGTTGGTCCAGGTCGTGCCGCCGTCGACGGTCACGTCCACGTCCGCCACCGAGTTGGTGTACGGGGTGTACTCGGTGTCGAACGACAGGGTCGGCGACGCGTTGGCGCTCATGTCGGTCACCGGCGAGGTCAGGACCGAGTCCTGGCTGTTGCCGGCGCCGTCGTGGTCGCTGTCCACGATCGCGAACCCGCCGCTGCCGCCGGTCTGGTTGCCGCGGCCGCCCGGGTCGTCGAACTCCCAGCCGCCGACGGTGTTCGCCGCGTTGGCGACGGTCCAGCCGGCCGGGGTCGAGGTCGTGTCGAACGAGGTGAAGGTGCCGTGGTAGTGGCTGGTGTAGCCCGGAGCGGAGCACGTCGCCGTGTCCACGCCCAGCGCCACGTTCTGCACGACGCCGCTGGTACCGACCGTGACCTGCTCGTCAGCGGTCTTGTATCCGGGGTAGTTCGCGGACACGTGCAGCGTGTAGGTGCCGTCGACCGGGAGGTTGACGGAGTACTTGCCGGTCGTCGGGTTCGTGTACACCGCGCCGCCGGGTGCTCCGTCGACGGTGATCGACGAGTACAGCGGCCAGCCCTGGCCGGAGCCGTCGGTGACCTTGCCGGTCACCGCGACGCGGGCCACGGCGTTCAGGCCGAAGTCCTCGGCGACCGTCTGGCCGTCGGCGACCGCGACGGACTGCGAGGCCGTGGCGTAGCCGAAGTCGCTCGCGCTCACGGTGTAGCTGCCGGGCGCGACCGTCACCGAGTAGGAACCATCCGCGGTAGTGGTCGCGGTGGCGTCCCCGACGGTGATCTTCGCGCCGGCCAGCGCCGCGCCGGAGGCCGCGTCGGTCACCTTGCCGCTGACGAAGCCGTGCGGGCCGGTGGTGAACGCGGCGGTGCCGTTCGGCGTGCCGAGACCGGTCGGGCCGTCGTAGCCCGGTCCGGCGGTGCACAGGTAGCTGACGGTGCAGGTGCCGTCAGAACCCTGGGTGATGTCGTTGACGGCGCTGGTGTCGGCGTAAGGGTACGAGTTCGGGTACGTCCCGGCCGCCGGGGTGCCCGCGTCGGCGAACACCGAGGCGATGATCGGGGACGAGGCACTGGTGCCGCCGAACACGTTCCAGCCGCCCAGCTGGTAGCTGTCGTACACCGCCACGCCGGTCAGCGGGTCGGCGACGGCGGACACGTCCGCCTCGGCCCGCATCGAGCAGCCCGTGTCGGTCTGGAACGAGGGCTTCGGCTCATAGATCGAGCAGCCGGAGCCGGGCGCGCCCTTGAAGTTGTTCCACACCGACTCGTTCCAGCCGCGCGCGCTCGAGTCCCGCGCCAGCGAGGTGCCGCCGACCGAGGTGACGAACTGGGAGGCGGCCGGGTAGGCCACGCCGTAGCCGAGGTCGCCGGTGCTGGCGACCACCGCGACGCCCGGGTGGTTGTAGAACGGGTCGAGCGCGGTCAGCTCGGACGGGTCCTCGCCGGAGCCCGGGGTGGAGTCGTAGCCGCTGCCGTACGAGTTCGACACGTACTTCGCGCCGAGCGAGACGGCCTCGTCGACGGCCGCGCCGAGGTCGTCGTTGTTGTTGGTGGTCGCCTCGACCAGCAGGATGTGGGCCTGCGGGGCGATGGCGGAGACCATGTCCAGGTCGAGGGAGATCTCACCGGACCAGTCCGGGTCCGGGGCCGGGTAGTTGCCGCCGCCGCTCTGGTCGACCTTGCTGAAGCAGCCGTTCGCCGTCGTGCAGTCGGGCAGCCCGAACTGCGAGCGGTAGACGGCCAGGTCGGCCTCGGCGTTGGGGTCGTCGAAGGCGTCGACCAGCGCGACGGTCTGTCCCGCGCCGCCGCCGGTGGGCAGGTTGTAGGCGCCGGCCAGGTCGGTGGGTCCGAAACCCGACGGGGTGACGTTCGGCTGCAGGCCCTTCGAAGCCTTCACGTCCGTGCGCTTCATCGCGAAGCAGGCGAACTGGTTCGCCTTCGCCGCCGGGCACAGCGCCACGGCGTCCTTCGTGCTCTGCGGCGAGGCCGCGTTCTTCGTGTTCTGGGTCACGGCGGCCGGCGCCTTGGCGCCGGGGTTCGCGGAGGCCGCCTGCGCGGTGGCGGGGGCGGCCAGGGCGGCGATCGTCAGCGCCGCGGTGGCGGCGGCGGCGAAGCCAGTTCGCAGGGTTCTGATTGTCAGCGGTTTCGGCCGGGATTGCGCGGAGCGCTGCCCGTGAATGTGCACTGTCGTGCTCCAAGCTCTCTTGTGGAGTGCCGGTGGACCGCGGGTTTGCGGTCTCATCAGGGTTTTTAATCAACAAGAGCGCGAACGTACAGCGGAACGCGGCGGCGAATACGCGCCAGAATCAGAGGTTTGCGTCAGGTATGACATCGTTGTCAACAAGGGTTCTGTTACACCTTCGTACAGGTTCCCGCAGTGGGTGCCGAGCACGTCCAGCGGCCACGCTGCGTGCCCTGCCCGGCGGACTGAGGCGCCGGGGAGGGCACGCGCTGATCAGCTCGCCGCGCCGTTGCGGGTAGGCTGCACCGCGTAGCCACGCGACGGAAAGGCGGGCGGGGCCCCATGCCTGAGGTGACGGCGATATCGGCCTGCCCGGCTGCGGTCGACGAACCGGCCGCGGCCCTTCCGGACGTCGGCCCGGTACGCCGTCGTCCGGTGCAGCGGCGCAGCCAGGAACGCTTCGAGCGGATGCTGGACGCCTGCGCGCGGCTGCTCGACGAGGTCGGGTACGACGAACTGACCACCAGTCAGGTGGCGCGTCGCGCCGGAGTGCCGATCGGCACGCTGTATCAGTTCTTCGACGGCAAGTCCGCGCTCACCCGCGCTTTGGCCAAGCGCAATCTCGACCTGTTCCTGGATCGGCTGCACGGCAGGTTCGCCGCGGCAGAGCTGGAGGCGCCGGTGCGTACGTGGCCGGACGCGGCGTCCGTCGTCGTCGCGGAGTTCGTCGCGATGAAGCGGCAGGTGCCCGGCTTCGCGTCGGTCGACTTCGGTGACGCGCGCGCCGGGCGGCACCTGCTGCTCGACGCCGAGCGCGAGGTCGAGAACAACCGCCTGGTCGCCGACCGGCTGCGCAGACTGGCGGTCGACGACCTCGGCTTGCCCGACGTGCCGGACCTGGACTGCGCGCTGCTGATCGCGGTCGAGGCGGTCGACGGCGTGCTGCGCCTCGCATTTCGCTACGACCCCGACGGTGACCCCGACCTGATTGCCGAGGCGGACACGCTCGTGCGCGCGTACCTGGCGGCGCGGCTGCCATGACGGGGACGACGGGGACGGGGACTGCGGGGACTGTGGCTGGAGCTGGGACTCGGGCCGCGACTGATACTCCGGCGGCGTTGCTAGGCCACGGTCGCGCGGCGGACGTGTACGACCTCGGTGACGGTCGCGCACTACGTAGGTACCGGGTCGATTGTGACCATACGGATGAGATCGCCGTGATGCGTTACCTGAACCTACGTGGCTTTCCGGCGCCGCGCCTCTATAAGGCGGACGGTGGCCGTGACATGGAGCTGGAGCGTATCGACGGTCCGACGATGCTCAAGGCGCTCGTGCGAAAGCCGTGGCGCACTGCGCATTACGCTCGAACGCTCGCGGATTTACATCGTCGGCTGCACGAGGTTCCGCACGTAGATCCGACGCCGCATATCTCGGACGCCTGTCGCGCGAAACTCGACGACGCGAACATGCGGCCGGTCGAACGGGAGCGTCTGCGGAAGCTGCTGGCAGGGGCAGGGGCCGACGGCAGCACCGACAGCGGCGGTGCGGACGAGGCCGTGAGTATGAGCACTGATATTGACGGGAACGCGTGATGACTTCAGAGCTCGAACTGGTTGATCTGCGCGCCGACTGCGGCAATTGTTTCGGCCTGTGCTGCGTAGCGCTGATGTTCACCAGGTCGGCCGAGTTCGCGATCGACAAGCCGGCCGGCCGGCCGTGCCCGAACCTCGCCGAGGACTTCGGCTGCGGCATCCATGGCCACCTGCGCGAACGAGGCTTCTCCGGATGCACCGTGTTCGACTGCCTCGGCGCCGGACAGAAGGTCTCGCAGGTCACGTTCGGCGCAGTCGACTGGCGTCAGAACCCGGATATCGCACGTCAGATGTTCGCGACGTTCCCCGTCATGCGCCAGCTGCACGAACTGCTCTGGTACCTCACGCAGGCGTTGTCGTTCCCCGAGGCGGAGTCCGTCCACGCCGACGTGCGCGAGATACGCGACGAGACGGAGCGCGTGACGCGCGGGAGCGCCGAGTCAGTACTCGACGTCGATGTCAACGCCCTGCGTGAGAGGGCGAATGTCCTGTTGCTCAAAGCGAGTGAGCTCGCCCGCGCCGCGGTGCGGGGGCGCAAGCCGAACCACCGCAACGCCGACCTCATCGGAGCCAGGCTGCGCCGCGCCGACCTGCGCGGCGCGAACCTGCGCGGGGCGTTCTTGATAGCCGCCGACCTGAACAGCGCCGACCTGCGAAGCGCGGACGTGATCGGCGCCGACTTCCGCGACGCCGAACTGAGCGGTGCGGACCTCAGGGGGACCCTGTACCTCACCCAGGCGCAGCTCGACTCCGCAAAGGGCGACGCGGGGACGAAACTCCCGGACGGATACCACCGTCCCGCCCACTGGACCGCCCTCTGAGTCAGCGCGCGGAGAGGACGCAGAACTGGTTGCCCTCTGGATCGGTCAGGACCTTCCACGGAACGTCGCCCTGGCCGATGTCGGCGTTGGCGGCGCCCAGAGCGTGTAGCCGGGCCACCTCCGCCGCCTGATCGTCACCGGGGTACGGCGCCACATCGAGATGGATGCGGTTCCACCAGGTCCTCACCGGGGGCGTGCGGAGGAACTCCAGATACGGTCCGACGCCCTTGGCCGAACGCAGCCGCGCGTGATCGTCGCTGACCTCGTGCAGGGTCCAGTCCGTCGCCTCGTTCCAGAACCGGGCCATGGTCCGCGGCTCGGCGCAGTCGACCACGATCGCCGCGACCGGCCCGGTGCCCCGGTAGAGGTCCCGAGGCTCCAGCACGCAGAACACGTTTCCCTCCGGGTCGGCCAGCACCGTCCAGGGGACTTCGCCCTGGCCCACATCGGCGGGCGTGGCGCCGAGTTCCTTGAGGCGTGCGACCAACTCGGCGTGATGGGTCGCGGAGGTGGTGGCGAGATCCAGGTGTACGCGGTACTTCACTGTCCCGGGGTCCGGGACGGTGACGACGTCGACGCCGACGGCGGCGGGATCCGGCGAGGCGAGGCCCACGGGTTCGACGTTGGTCACACCAGGTCCCTCGCTGGACGTGCCCCAGTCCAGCGCCCGCGCCCAGAACCGGCC
>JBOHCW010000639.1:0-6423 GCA_050725375.1 Actinocrinis sp.
CCGCCGCCGGGGTGGTCGGCCTGTTCGAGGCAGTACACGAGCGGCCCGCGCTCGATCGCGACGCTGCCGCGCACCGCGTCCACGCGCGGGTCGGCGCGGGTCAGCCGCGGCTCCAGGTCGAGTTCCAGCACGACGCGCTCGCCGGGCGCCCACGCACGCGTGAGGCGCAGCCATCCGTCCTCGGCCGGCGCACTGCTCTCGTCGTCGGTGCGGTCGCCGACCTGCACGGTGTACCCGGCGCACCACTGCGGGATACGCAGCGAGAGTGTCCACGGCCGGTCCGCCGCCGTCTGCTCGACGGTGACGGTGATCCGCCCGTGCCACGGATAGTCGGTGTTAGCGCTCACAGAAACGGGCGCGCCGAGGACGTCGCCGAAGTACTCCCCGGTGGCGTACTGGTGCAGCTGGATGCCTTGCCCGTCGGTGGAGGCCAGATAGTGTTCCAGGCTGGCCAGCAGCCGCATCACGTTCGGCGGGCAGCAGGCGCAGCGGAACCAGCGGGTTCGGCGCGCGGACTTGTCGCCGCCCTGGTCGACGTAGCCGTCGCGCACTTGCAGGGGGTTGATGTACAGCCAGGTCTCACCGTCCAGCGAGACGCCGGCGAGCAGGCCGTTGTACAGCGTGCGCTCGACCAGGTCGCTGTAACGCGCCTCGCCGGTCATCAGCGCCATCCGCCAGCTCCACTGGATGGAGGCCACCGACGCGCAGGTCTCGCAGTACGCGCGCTCGCTGGGCAGCTCGTACGGGTCGCCGAACTCCTCCTTCTCGTGGTGCGCGCCGACCCCGCCGGTCAGATGGGTCTTGGTGGCGGCCATCGCGGTCCACAGCCGCCGCGCGGTGTCGCGCAGCTCTGATTCGCCGGTCTCGACGGCCAGGTCGGCGACCGCGGCCATCAAGTACAGCTGGCGGACGGCGTGGCCCTCGACGGTGCGCGCCTCGCGGACCGGCACACGGTCCTGGCAGTACGCCTCGCCGCGCAGCAGGCCGCGGCCGTGCGCGTCGACGAAGTAGCCGGCCAGGTCCAGGTATCGCTGCTCGCCGGTCTCCCGGTAGAGCTCGACCAGCGCGGTCTCGACCTCGGGGTGCCCGTCGATGCCGTCGATCGGCTTCCCGCTGTCGACGGTGCCGAACGTCGCGTCGATCTGGTCGGCGAACCGGCGCGCGACGTCGAGCAGCCGGTCGCGTCCGGTGGCCCGGCGGTGTGCGACGGCGGCCTGGATCAGGTGCCCGGCGCAGTACAGTTCGTGGCCCCAGCGCAGGTCGCCGTACGGTCCGTCGCCTCGTCCGGCCTGGAACCAGCTGTTGAGGTAGCCGTCCGGGCGCTGCGCGGCGGCGACCAGCCCGACGATTCGCTCGACGTCGTCGGCCAGCCGCCGCGCGTCGGGGGTGTCGGGGTGCAGCCGGGCCAGCTGCCAGCTGGCGGCCTCCAGCCACTTGTAGACGTCCGAGTCCATGAACGGGAAGTCGCCGCGAAACTCCGCGGCCGTGCCGCCGGACGCGGCCAGCCGCAGGTCGTGCAGGTTGCCGGCGGACTCCAGCAGGAACGGCCCCTGCGGGATGCCGGCCCGCGCGTTGACCTCCTGCCGCCGAGCCCAGAAGCCGCCGCGGATCACCGGGCCGACGGTGGGTCGCAGGGCGGCGCGGGCGTGCGGGCCCGGACGGATCGGGCCGGTGCGCGGCGGCGTGTCGGACGAGCCGGACATGGATCTCCCCAGTGCGTGGTGCCGTGTGATGCCTGTGTCTGCGGTACAGGTACTGCGGATGCGATGCGTGCGGCGGCGCGCGGAGCGTGCGTGCGGCCTGGGAAAACTTGCGCATATTGCGCAAACGTTTTCCTGGACGCAACCTAGGCTCACAGAGGGAAACGGTCAAGCCCTGTCCACGTTGTTGCCGAAGTTTCTCAAATTTGCTCAACGCGCCTGACGCTGGCAGGATGCTGCCGAGCGGTCGGCGCGCGACGCCGGCCGAGGAAGGGGGCTGCTCGTGTCGTCGTCGGACTTCGCGTCGGATCCGGGTCGGGCGCCGGTTCGCGCCCGCGCGCGCCTGGCCGACGTCGCCGCACGCGCCGGCGTGAGCGTCGGCACCGCGTCCAAGGCGCTCAGCGGCGACGGCCGGATGCGTGAGGAGACCCGAGCGAAGGTCGTCGAGGCGGCCGACGCGCTCGGCTTCAGCCCGAACCGCAACGCGCAGAGCCTGCACTCGGGCCGCAGCTGGACGGTCGGGCTGATGACCACGGATGGGATCGGCAGGTTCAGCACCCCGGTGCTGCTCGGCGCCGAGGACGCGCTGGGCGCGGGCAAGATCAGTGTCCTGCTCTGCGACACCCGCGGCGACGCGATCCGCGAGCAACACCACCTCAGGACCCTGGCGGAGCGGCGCGTCGACGGCATCATCGTCACCGGACGGCGCACCGACCCGCGCCCGCCGCTGCCCGGCGTCGGCTCGATCCCGACCGTCTACACGCTGTCCCCGTCGACGGACCCGCGCGACGCGTCGGTGGTCACCGACGACCTCGGCGGCGCGACCCTGGCCGTGGAGCATCTGCTGGCCCTGGGCCGCACGAAGATCGCGCACGTCACCGGCCCCGCTCACCACGCGGCGGCGCGCGAGCGCGCCGCGAGGACGGTCGAACTGCTCAAGCAGGCGGGCCGGGAACCGGCGGGCGGGCGAACCCACTACGGCGACTGGAGCGAGGACTGGGGCCGCCGCGCCGCCGAAGCCGTCCTGCGCACCGCACCCGGCGCGGACGCGTTCTTCTGCGGCAACGACCAGATCGCCCGCGGCGTCACCGACACCCTCCACGAGCGAGGCGTGCGAGTGCCCGACGACGTGGCAGTGATCGGCTACGACAACTGGGACACGATGGCCCTGTCCGCGCGTCCCCCGTTGACCACGATCGACATGGACCTCACCGAGATCGGCCGCATCGCCGCGCTGCGGTTGCTGGCGGCCATAGACGCGGGCACGCCGGAGCCGGGCATCACGACCGTCCCGTGCCGCCTGGTGGTGCGCCAGTCCGCGTGACTGAGCCAGCGGCCTGATGTGAAGCGCCAGTTGCGTGGAGCGTTGTGCATGCGTGAGTAGTTGTACGTGCGTGAGTAAGCGTTCCGTCGCGGTTCATCGTGCCTGGGCGGCGTTTCACGGCCTCACACCGATGTGGGCGCTCAGCGCCAGTGTGAGCGCACTCATTTTGTGAAGCGATTCGCGGTTTTCTCCTTGACGCCCGGTCACGCTGGGCCAATGATGTCTCCCGACCGGCTACACCATTGAGAACAGGCACGCCTGTACTCAGCCGTCGAGCGGGATGAGAGGTCAATGTCGATCGATCGCCTTCCAGAGAGCGCAGCCGAGATTGTTAGCGCTCACAGTCTTTCGCAGCCTTCTACACAGCCTCCCACGCAGGGCCAGTCGGCCGGGTCGTCGCGGCGCGGGCTGCTGAAACAGCTCGCCGCGGGCGGCGGAGTGGCGGCCACCGCGTCGCTGCTCGCCGCGTGCACCAGCGGGCACAACACGGCGACCACCACGGCCAACGCGTCGACGGGCAACTTCGCCAGCACGCCGAAGTGGAAGTTCGTATTCGTCAACCACGTGACCACGAACTCGTTCTTCGTGCCGACCCGCAACGGGCTCGAAGACGCCGCGAGCCTGCTGGGCATCAGCACCCCGCAGTGGACCGGATCCGAGAACGGCGTGGTCTCCGAGATGGTCAGCGCCTTCGAGACGGCGGTCAGCGGCGGCGCGGACGGCATCGCGGTCCCGCTGACCGACTCCAGCGCGTTCATCGAACCGACAAAGGCGGCGCTGGCCGCGGGCATCCCGGTGATCGCGTACAACGCGACCGCGCCGAACAACTATCCGCTGGCCTACGTGGGCCAGGACCTCTACCAGTCCGGCGTGCTGATGGGCCAGCGCATCGCGCAGGACGTCACCTCGGGCACCATCCTGGTCGGCATCTCGCAGCCCGGCGGCAACAACGTGCAGCCGCGCCTGGACGGGATCAAGGCGGCGCTCGCCAAGGCCGCGCCGAATGTGAGCGTGCACAGCGTGAACACCGGCGCCGCGCAGGCCGGCGAGCTGTCGGCGATGGAGGCGGCCTACCAGGGCCAACAGGGCGCGAAGGGCCTGTACGCGGTCGACGCGGGCAGTACCGCGGGGATCGCGCAGCTGATCGCCAAGCAGGGCATCGCCGGGAAGGTGCACGCGGGCGGCTTCGACACGCTGCCGGACACGATCACCGGCGTGAAGAGCGGCGGGCTGGACTTCACCATCGACCAGTCGGCGTACCTGCAGGGCTTCCTCACTGTCCTGTATCTCTACCTGTACCGGCTGTCCGGCACACTGCTCTTCCCGCCGGCCACCGACACCGGCCTGACCTTCGTGACGAAGGACAACGTCGGCCCGTACGCGTCGGCGGACAGCCGGTTCGAGGGCGGCAAGAACAAGGCACTGATACCGATGCCGAAGGCGATCACCCTGCCGCCGGCCTCGACCGTACAGGTGTAGGGAACGGAGCGGACATGGCCGAAGCCCAAGCCGACCAGGAAAGTCCCGCCTCGATCGCCGCCGGCGGCTCCGCCCGCGCAGCCGGCGGCGTGGTGCTCGGCGCCCTGGTACGTCGCAGGGAACTGAGTATTGTCCTGGTGACGATCGCCGCGGTGGTCTACTTCACCGTCGCCAAGGGCAGCGGGTTCAACACCACGAACAACTACCACATCATCATGCAGTACTTCGCACCGTGGGCGATCATCGGCGGCGCCGAGGCGCTGCTGCTGATCTGCGGCGAGATCGACCTGTCGGCCGGCTTCGTGTTCACGTTCACTCCCTTCGCGCTGACCTCGTTCTACGACGCGGGCGCGACCGTGCCGCTGGCCCTGGCCGGCGCGCTGGCGGTCGCGGCCGGTGTCGGCCTGGTCAACGGGCTGATCAGGGTGCTGTTCAACCTCTCCTCGTTCATCACCACCCTCGGCATGGGCTTCTTCCTTGAGGGCATGGCGTACATCCAGTCGCGCGGCGAGCCGACGCCGCCGCCGTTCAACGGCGGGCTGGCCCAGACCATCGGCGGCTGGCGCTGGTCCGAGTTGGTGTGGGCGCTCGGCATCGTGGTGATCCTGCAGATCGCGCTGTCCGCTACCCGTTACGGCGTCTATATGCAGGCGGCCGGCGGCAACCCGCTCAGCGCCGCGGAGTCGGGCATCAAGGTGGGCCGGGTGAAGGTCGCCACGTTCATGATCACCAGTCTGCTGGCCGGTTTCACCGGCATCCTGGACCAGGTGCGCGTCGGCTCGTTCGACCCGACCAGCGGCGGCAACACCACGATGTTCATGGCGGTGGCCGCCGCGGTCATCGGCGGCACGGCGCTGCTCGGCGGCTCGGGTACGGTCATCGGCGCGCTGTTCGGCGCGGTGCTGCTCGGCATCATCAACGACGGTTTCAACCTGCTGGGCGTCAACGCGTACGCGTTCGACGTGGTGATCGGCATCGCGGTGGTGGTGGCGATGCTGCTGAACGCGTATCTCGCGTCCCTGAGAAAGAAGGCCCTGAGATGACAGAGGCCGCGATGCCCGACCCGGGGACACCTGAGAGCACGTCGGAGCACATGCCGGAGCACATGTCAGGGCACGAATCGGCGGAACCGAACCCCGGCCTGTCCCCCGAGGCCATCCGGGTGGAGCACGTCTCCAAGCGTTTCGGCCCGGTCACCGCCCTGCGCGACATCAACCTGCACGTGCGCCGCGGTGAGATCCTCGGCCTGATCGGCGACAACGGCGCGGGCAAGTCGACCCTCATCAAGATCCTGTCGGGCTTCCACCGTCCGGACTCCGGCAGGATCCTGATCGAGGGCGCGGAGACCCGGCTCAAGTCGGTCGCGCACGCCCGCTCGCTCGGCGTCGAGACCGTCTATCAGGACCTCGCGTTGATCGACGGCCTGCCGGTCTACCTCAACCTGCACCTCAACAAGGAGCTGACACACAAGCCGATCCCGTTCCTGCGCCGCGGTGAGATGCGGCGCCGAGCCCGTGAAGCGCTCGACGCGGTCGGTATCGAGATCCCGTCGGTGACGGCCGAGGTCGGCCAGTTGTCCGGCGGCCAGCGCCAGGCCATCGCGGTGGCCCGGTCGGTGCACTCCGACGCCAAGCTGCTGCTGCTCGACGAGCCGCTGGCGGCGATGGGAGCGCGCGAGGGCGCCCAGATCCTGCGGCTGCTCGACCGGCTCAAGCAGCGCGGCGACCTGGCGATCATCCTGATCGCGCACAACTACAACCAGGTAGTCGACGTCTGTGATCGGGTGAACCTGTTGCAACACGGCGAGATCACCTTCGACAGACGCTCGGCCGACACGTCGGTCGCCGAACTGCTGGAGCTGGTCCACGCCGAATACCGCCTGGGAGCCTGACCGGACGGTGTCTGGCAGTGCCCTGCTTG
>JBOHCW010000640.1:0-3148 GCA_050725375.1 Actinocrinis sp.
GCCATAAGGCACGAGCTGCAGGTTGATCCCCGCGGCCTTGAAGTAGCCCAGTTGCTGCGCGACGTAGATGCCGGTGTGGTTGGTGTTAGGCGTCCAGTCCAGCGCGAGGGTCACCGTGTCCGGCGTCGCAGCCGCGCCGCCGGAAGAGGCCGAGGCCGCCGAGGGCGCCGAAGACGACGAACAGGCCGCGGCTGTCGCGAGGGACACGGCCAGGGCGAGCGTGAGAACGATCCGAGGAACCGAGCGGCGCATGCTGATAGCTTCCCTCATTGAATGGGTGATCATCATACCGCGCTAGGGTGTCGATTCCGGATATCGGACTACATCGATCATCATCCGGAAGTCCTGCGGCTTTCGGCCCGGTATGCGATCGACATGTGTTACTACTTATTGGACCGCCGGACAGGTTCCGGCAGGATTTCGGGCTCCTGTCGGTTGTCCGCGTACGACAATCGGATACCTCACCGCGCGAACTCGTGCGACCCGCCGCAGTCCTGAGCGAGCCGCCGCTGTGTCGCGACCGCTTATGAGTGGGCGTACGGTGCTAAGGCCTGTGTGGAAGCGGGCGCCGCGACCCGGCGACCCCTTCCAGACGGACCCAGGTGGGCGAACGAGCGTCGAATCGAACCGTTCGCGAGGTGACAGACGTGGTCGCCTCGGAAGAATCAGGCAAGGGGGATCGAGTGATGGCTGCCGACAACGACGGCACCTCGGGAAATACCGCCGCCGCGAATCCCGCGGCGTCGGGCACTGCGCACGCCGCGCCGGCCGACATGGCATCGGGTGGCGCGGCGTCAGCTGGCGGCGCGTCAGTACCGGGCACTGCGGTGCTGAGCGGCAGCGCGCCTAACGCAATGAACAACACGATCGGCTGGATCGGCACCGGCCGGATGGGTGCCGCCCTGGTGACGCGGCTGCTCGGCGCCGGCCAGCAGGTCACGGTGTACAACCGCACCCGCGTCAAGGCGGAGGAACTGGTCCCGCTCGGCGCGAAGGTGGTCGACGGCCCGGCCGAACTGGCCGACTGCCGGATCGTGTTCATCTCGGTGGACACCCCGGCCAGCCTGGTGTCCGTGGCCACCGCCCTGTTCGGCGGCGAGAGCGGCCCGCGCACGGTCGTCGACTGCTCGACTGTCGACGCGCCGGCCGCGCGTGCCCTGCGCGAACTGGCCGCGAAGACCGACACCGCCGTGATCGCCGCGCCCATCAGCGGCAACGCCGGCGCGGTCACCGGAGGCACCGCCTCCTTCTGCGTGTCGGGACCGCAGGACGCTTACCAGCAGGTGCTGGCGCTGTTGGAGATCCTCGGACGGTCCGTCAGCTACGTCGGCGAAGGCGACTCGGCGCGCGTGGTCAAGCTCGCGCACAACATGCTGCTCGGCGTCGTCGCGCAGACCCTCGCCGAGGTGTCCACGCTCGCGCAGCGGTACGGCGTCAGCCGCACGGCCCTGATGCAGTTCCTCAACAGCTCCGTGCTCGGGTCCGACTTCACCCGGTACAAGACGCCTGCGATGCTCGCGCTGGACTGGTCGCCGACCTTCACCACCGAGCTGCTGCGCAAGGATTTCGACCTCGGACTCGCCGCCGCCCGCGTCGTCGAGACGCCGATGCCGGTCGCCGCGGCCGCCTACCAGCGCATCCAGGAGGCGGTGACCTCCGGCTTCCGCGAGGCCGACATCGCAGCCCTGCTCGAAGTGCAGGCGCACGGCGCCGGTGTCGAGCTGCGCCCTGAAGGCGGACAGCACAGCTAAGGGCGGGCGCAACAGCTAAGTACACGTACAACAGCTGAGAGCAACCTGCGTACCTGAGGCAAGCCAGAGCAAGGATCAGCGCTACCGGCCGATGCGTCGTGCATACGTACCGTGCACTCGTACCGTTTAACTGTCCGTGCACCTGAAATGCGGGTGCATGGCGCGTCGGCCGGATGAAATACTCCCGTATGACCTGGCAACTCACTGATGACATGGCCGTATTCGACGCGGCCGCGCGCGCGTTCATCGAGACGAAGCCGCTTGAGCACACGCTGTTGATCTCCGTCCCCGCAGGACTGCGCGAGCGCGGGCCGCACGCGTACGGTTCCGGAGATCCGCGTTTCGGGTGGTACGAGACGGCTGACGGTTCGGTCGCCGGCGCCTTCGTCCAGACCCCACCGCACCCGCTCCTGATGACCGGGCTGCCCGCGCAGGCTGCCGAGTCACTTCCCGACGCGTTGCTCGGCGCGGGAAGGACGCTGTCCGGCCTCAACGGACCGGCAGGCGTCGCCAAAACGGTCGCCGCCACCTGGTGCGCGCGCACCGGCGACTCGCAGACGGTGTACGAGACGCACCGGTTGTACGTGCTCGACGACCTGATCGAGCCGGTGCCCGCACTGCCCGGCAGCGCCCGGATCGCCGTCGAGCGCGACCGCGGTCTGCTGACGACCTGGTACGGCGCCTTCGCCGAAGAGCTCGGCGAGCACGTGCTCAACGTGCAGCGCGTCATCGAGGACCGGCTGGAATTCGGCGGCCTGATCCTCTGGGAGGTCGACGACGTGCCGGTGTCGATGGCCGGGGTCACCCGGCTGTTGGACGGTGACAGCACCCGGATCGGTCCGGTCTACACGCCGAAGGAACTGCGCGGACGCGGATATGCGGCGGCCGCCACGGCCAGCGTGACACGGACCGCCATCGAGCGCGGCGCGCGCGTCGTCTCCCTGTTCACCAACCTGGACAACCCGACCAGCAACGCGCTCTACCAGCGGCTCGGCTATCGGGCGATCGAGGACCGGACAGTGATCCACTTCACGGCGGCAGGCTGAGCGGAAGCCGGCCCGGCGCCATCCGGCCGCACAGCCGACAACGGCGCCTGACGTTCGGCGGTTGCCGTTTCCGCGTCGGGCGCCGCATCATGTCATCGGATCTTTGTCCGCAAACACAGGACGCGACGAGACCAGACGAGAGCTGACGAGAGGCCGATCCGGTGCGTGCTGCGCTGTTCATCACCTGCCTGAACGACGCGCTGTTCCCCAGCGCCGGCAAGGCCACCGTCGCCCTGCTCGAACGGCTCGGCGTGATGGTCGACTTCCCTGCAGCGCAGACCTGCTGCGGCCAGATGCACTACAACACCGGCTATCACAAAGACGCCGAGCCGCTGGCCCGCACCTTCGCCG
>JBOHCW010000641.1:0-6520 GCA_050725375.1 Actinocrinis sp.
ACTCGCTGCCCGGCTCCCGGCCGGCGAACGCAACGGCCTGGACGCGCTCGGCGCGCAGGTCGCCACCCACCCGACGGGCCGGTTCGTGCTCGTCGTCCTGGTCGACGTCTCCGAAACCAAAACGAAGCTCGACGTCGGCCTGAGCACGGCGACGCTGCGCATCCGCCGGATCGAGGCGTTGACCGGCAAGGACGGCGACACCGCGCGGAAACTGCTGCTCGCCGCGATGAAACGCCGCACGGGCCGCGACCAGCTCACCCTCGACGACCTTCTCGCCGAGGACGCCGAGGGCCACGCCCACGGAGACGACGGGCCGTGACCCAGCGGGACGTACGAGACCTGATACAAGCCGGCTTCGAGGGCATCGCCGAGAAATACGGCGTACACCGCGGATACAGCCGCGCCTGCGCACTCGAACTGCTCGCCGTCCTGACCGGCCAGGGCATCAGCTTCGTACGTCCCGCCCACCTGCACGACCCGGTCGCCGACTGGCGGCGCAAACCCCAACCCGGCGACGCGCTCGCCGGAGCGAACCGCGTGAGGGCCGCGCTCTACGGCACCGGGATATGCCCGCTGTGCCGCACCGAACACGCCCTGACCGCCGCAGGCACCCTGACCGAACACGACCTCCCCGACGACGACGAGGCACCCGCCGCCGGATGCCTCGGCGCAGGCCTCGAACCGACCATCATCACCAGAGGACACCAGCCATGACCGACACCGAACCCGAGCCCATCTCACAGACCACCGACAAGCCCGACGACGCCTGCGAGCCGTTCCACTTCGACTTCGAGAAGCTGGTCGCCGAGGTCGACACCGGCATCGTCGAGCGCGCCCTCTCACACAAGGTGCGCGACCTGGTCGAGCACTTCGGCCGACACCTGCGCGAGGAGAACCCGGACCTGACCGACCGCGAGATCGCCCGCGTCCTAGTCTCGGCCTCCGCGCTGGTCGCCGTACTCGCTATGCGTAGCCGCACCTGGACGGCGAACGGCGTCCTGAACCTGATCTCCGCGACCGGCGCCCACCTGTGGCACCAGGCCGACCAGCCGCCGGCCGAGCCGGCCGACGAGCAGCACGCGACCGAACGAACCCGGGAGTCCGACGGTGGGCAGTGACGAGCCTCACGGGCCGCGCCTCGGCCCGGAGGATACCGATATCCGCGGCATCTGCGGCTACGCGCTCGCGCCCGACGCACCGCGCTGCCAGAGGCCGGCAGAGATCCATCTGTGTTCGCAGCACCCCGAAGGCTTCCCGGTCCAGATCGCGAGCTGTCTGGAGCACTTCGAAAACGCCAAGGCAGCCGCACCCGTCATCGACACGCACCCGTACCAAGGCGTGTGCGGCTTGCCGGCGTCGCTGTGGTCGGTCGAGCTGCGCCGGTGCGTGATCGACGACAGCGGCGAGGAGCCCGCATATGCACGGACGCTGATCGGAGCAACCTCCTATGCCGAGCGGGCATGACCATGGACGAGACCACGGCCGGAATGTGCATCGCCTGCGGCGCGAACTGGCCTCTACCGCCGTCGCTGCTGTGCGGCGGCTGCTACGCCCGGCTGCGGCGCGACCTGGCCGCGTGCGAGTTCGCGTACGAATGGCTCGGCACGACGATGCGCGCACTGAAACCCGCCTGGCGCACGGGCACGATCACGCGCGGCGGCGAGTCCCGGCCGCCGTTCGACGTGCAGCTGCACGACGCCCGCGCCGCGATCGAGACCGGGCTCGACGGCTGGGCCAGGTACATCGCCGGCCTGTACGTCCCGCCGATGGCCGGCCCCGCCGACCCGAGGGTGCCCACCGTCGCGCGGTGGCTGCGCGGCCGGCTGCGCTGGTGCTCCGACCAGCCCTGGTGCGGCGAGTTCGCCGTGGCACTGGCCGAGCTGCGCCAGGCCGCATACGCGCTCGCGCCGTGGGAGCGCGGCATGGAACGCCTACCCCTGCCGTGCCCAGGCCGCGGCTGCGGACGCCAAAGCCTCGTGTTCTACCAGGGCTCTGACACCGTGACCTGTTCGCGCCGGCAGTGCGGGCACACGATGCCGATGTCCCAGTACCGCGCCATGATCGAGGACTGGTATCGGCAGAACCGCGGTGCAGCGTGACGATGCCGCCCGACCCGGACAATCCGGAAAACGCGATCATGGACACCGAGGCCAGCGCAGCGGCCGTGCACGTCGCGCCCGACGTGATCCGCCAGTGGGCGCGCCGCCGCCTGATCACACCGCTGCCCGGCACCGAACGCTCACCGCGCTACCGCCTGAGCGACGTGCAGGACGCGGAATACGCAACCCGCCGGCAACGCCGCTGGCTACACCTGCTCGACGAAGCCCGCGCACGCCTCGGCATGTGAGTTGACCGGCGAGATCGTTTGTCACACACTGAGCAGCGAAAGAGGTATGCCCTCACCAAGGCCCCGAGACAAAGTGCTCGCGGGCCTTTCGCATTTCCCGGCCCGTATAACAGGCCGAATTCCTCCCCCTTTTCCCTGGAGTGATCCCATGCTGCACAAGCTGCTCGACGAGCTCGACTCCGCGCTCGGACACGTGCGCGACGCCATCGGCCACGACCTCGGACCCATCGACGGCGTCCTGGCCAAGCTGCGCACCCACGCCGACGCCGAGGCGCAGCTGCTGGAGGAGAAGGCCATCGCCGACGGCAAGCAGATCCTCAGCGACGCCGAGCCCGTCGTCCAGGAGGTGGCCAAGGACGGCGAAGACCTCGCCGAGACCGCCGTCTCCGATGTGGACTCGCTCGCCGGCGATGTCACGGAAAGCGCCCCCGCACCGTCGACGCCGGCCGAGCCGGCTTCCCCGGCCCAGACGCCGGCGCCTGCCGAGACCACCGAGGCCGCGGCGCCGAGCGACGCGCAGGCCGAGCCGGAGACCGACGCCGCGCCCGCCGACACCCCCGCGGCCTGAGCCATGCAGAAGGCCAGCTTGGGAAGAGTCGTCCTGGTCGTCGTCGACCCCGCACAGAACAACGGCAGCGACGTCGCCCCCGCCCTCGTCACCGCGGTGTTCGGCGGCCGGTACGAGCACCACGACGGCCTCGGCGAGCGCGAGACCGTCAACGTGCGCGTGCTCTGCGACAGCAGCGAAACGCTGTGGCTCACCTCGATCCAGCTATTCGAGCAGCGCCCGGACAAAGACGCCTGGGCCGCGTCGCACCCGCACTGGGAGTCGGGATACTGCGCGATCGCGTTCTGGCCGCCGCGCACCTGATGGCGCCGCCGAACCGCACCGTCTACGTCAGCATCGGCAACAGCGACAACAAGCTGACCCAGGCACAGTGGGCTGAGTTCTGCCGCCGCACCCTCGACTTCCTGCAGGGCGAGGCCCTGGCGGTTCACGGCGTGTGGTATTCGGCCACTGATGCGCCGTATCAGAACGCCGCGATCTGCTTCGAGATCAACGCCGAGCAGCAGGCCACGCCGATCAAGGAAGTGCTGCAGCGGCTCGCGCTGGCCTACCACCAGGACTCCATCGCCTGGGCCACAGCACAAACCGAGTTCCTGCAGCCGGACTACACCGGCTGACACACCGCACTGGAGGGCCGGGCCGTGACGATCGTTCAGAACCGGCCCGGCTCTCCCGGCGGCCCGCACGCGGACCGCGCCGTGTTCATCACGCTGCTCACGCCCGGCGGCATCGGCTACACCGAGACCGGCGACATCGTCGGCGACTACACCGGCCGCACCGACGAGACCGGCCTGTGGTCGCTCGACCTCGTGCCGACGAACCAGATCACGCCGGCGAACTCGTCATACCAGGTGACCGAAGAGAGCGTCGCCTCGGTCTTCACCGTCCCGGACTCCGGCGGCCCGTACAACCTCGCGCAGCTGCTCGTCACCGACCCGCCGACCCCGGCCGCGCCCGGCATCACCGGCGTACAGGTCGCCGTCGGCGATGTCGTCGAGGGCGTACGCCCCGAGATCAACCTGATCGCCGGCGCGGGCATGCAGATCAGCGGCGCGGACAATCCCACATCGGGCCGCGTCGATGTCACGCTGAAAAGCACCGGCGGCGCGTCGCCGGCGACCACGGTCGTGGACGAGCAGGCATACGGGCAGGACCCGGCCGTCGGCACGCTCGGCAGCTTCGCCCGTGAGGACCATAGCCACGGCACGCCGCCGCTGACCACGGCTGCGGCGACCGCGAGCGCGCCCGGCGACACCGCCACCGTGGGCACCGCGACCGCCCCGGCGCACGCCGACCACGTACACGGCCGCGAGGCGTACGGCCCGGTCACCGCACTGACCGCGTTCGATACCGCCGATAACAACGGCACAGCGGCTACGTCATCGCGCTCCGACCACGTCCACGGCGCCCCAGCGCTGCCCGCAGCCTCGACCACGGCCGCCGGCATCGTCGCGCTGAACGGCGACGACACGGCGAGTCAGCCGCTCGGCACCCAGGCGGCCGGCGCGAGCGGCAAAGCCGCGGACGCGGCACACGTGCACCCGCCGACCGGGCTGCTGTCTCGGCAGGTGTCCATCGCCTGCCACGGCCTGCCGTCCAGCAGCGTCGCGAAGGTCGGCACCTGGACGCCGAGCTACCTGACGAACTCCGCGACCGGGAACTTCGTCGGTTGGGTCAACCAAAGCGACGGCATCCAGGGCGATTCGATCAGTTTCGACTTCGCGTGCGGAGCGGGCACGTATTCGCTGGAGCTGTACCACCTGCCGTTCACCAACAGGGGCGTCTACACGGTCGCCGTGGACGGCGTCACGGTCGGCACGGTCGACGGCTACCGCACGAGCCTGGCCCCCCAGCGCGACGTATTGGCCGGGATAGTCCTGACCGCCGGCCAGCACATCGTCACTCTCACCATGGCGACGAAAAACGCCTCGGCGAGCAGCTACATCGGCATGGTCTCCGAGATCTTCCTGACCCGTACCGCCTGACGAATCGAGGCCCACCGTGACCGCCGCCACCAACATTCCCGTCACGCAGCTGAGCCGCGCGGGCACCGCCTCGGTCGCCGGCACCGCGGGCGACGTCGCCAACGGCAACGCCATCGCCAACGATGGCAACATGATCATGTTGCTCACCAACGGCGCCGGCGTATCGCACACCGCCACCGTCACCGCCGCGGTCTCCGGGCCGGACGGCCTGACCCTCAGCACCAAGGAGATCACCGTGCTTGCCGGTGACACCTACCTGACCGACGTGTGGCCCACCCCTGTCTACGGCTCGACCCTGCACGTGCAGGTCGACGACGCGTCGCTCACGATCAGCCCGTACAGGCACTCCTGATGCCCACGCGTCCGCAGCCGTACTGCCGCGGGCGCAACCGGCGCTGCCCGAACAAGGCCGTGATCCATGGCCTGTGCAAGGACTGCCACGACGAGCGCGAACGCGAGTACGACGCACAACGACCCAACGCCACGGCACGCGGCTACGACGCGCGCTGGCGCGAGACCAGACGCGCCTACCTCAACGGGCACCCGTACTGCGAGAGCGACGCGTGCAAGGCGCTACCGGCGTGGAAGCGGCCGGCCGCCCGGGAGGTCGACCACATCGACGGTCTCGGCCCGCTCGGTCCGCGCGGGCACGACCCGGACAACCTGCGCGCGCTGTGCAAGCCCTGCCACTCGAAGCGCACCGCTCGTGATCAGCCCGGCGGCTGGCACCGGGCCGGGGGTGTTGCGAAGGATGACGAGTTCTATACATAGACCGGCGCGCGCAACTTCGCGCATCGCGTCTCAAGCTGAAATTTCCTAGGGCTCGTCAAGGCGCTGATAGACAGGGGGCTGAGATGCCCTCGCCGAAGCCTAGACCGACCGTGCTGAAGCTGATCGAGGGCCGCGGCCCCGGCCGCGACTCCGGCGGCCGCCCGGTCAAGGCGACGCCGAGGTTCACGCGGCTGCCGCCGAACGCTCCGACGTGGCTGCCGGCCGAGGCGAAGGCCGAGTGGAGACGCGTTGTCCCGGAGCTGGCGCGGCTGCAGCTGCTCAAGCCCGTCGACCGGGCCGCGCTGACCGCGTATTGCCTGGCGTGGGAACGGCTGGTGACCGCGCAGAAGCTGATCAAGAGCAACGGAGGGCTGACGTACGTCGACGCCTTCGGCAATCCCCGCAAGCACCCCGCGGTGCTGGTCGCCGAAGCGGCGAGCAAGGAGCTGCGCGCCTGGGCCTCGGAGTTCGGCATGACGCCGTCCGCGGAACAGCGGGTCGCGAAGGCGGAGGCTGACGATGGCGAGGAGGACAACCCGTTCGCCGGCTGAGCCGCAGTTCGAGCTCTACGATCCGGACGACCTGGAACGCCTGAAGATCAGCCCCGAGGTCGGCTGGTACCTCGCCAGCCGCGGCATCCCGCTGCCGACCTGCCCGCCGAAGCACAAGACGCCCGAGCCGCGCGACCTGCCTGGCGCCAGGTTCGATCCGGAGCGCGTCGACAAGGTCCTGGCCGCGTTCCGGAACCTGCAGCACACCCAGGGCGACTGGGCGGGCCGACCGCTCACGCCTGACCCGTGGCAGGTCGCTTACATCCTGGCGCCGGTGTACGGCTGGGTGTTGTATGAC